>JALZIX010000387.1 GCA_030860025.1 Actinomycetota bacterium | reverse complement strand
GGAGTCGGATACCACCCACCGGGGATGCCTCCGCCGCCTCCGTAGCGATAGCGAGCCCCTGGCCGGTACTCCGGGAAGCCCTTGACCAGCATGTCCCCGACCGAGACCTCCTTCGGTGCGGTGAGCTGGGGCTGCCCGTAGGCATAGTCCAGCGGCGGGAGTTCGGGGCCGAGCGGCAACCCCAGTCGCTCCCGGGCGGAGCGGGTCGCCATCAGCCCTTCGATCGCGGTCCGGCGCGCTGCGGCGATCTCACCCTCGGTGTCTGCCTCGGCGAACAGGGACCCGGCGCTGTTGTACCGCTCGGCAGCGTCGGCCAAGGCCTGGCGGGCATACGGGTCGTCGCTGGCATCGAGGGTGGCGACGTCGGAACCGAGCCGGTTGTAAAGCGACATCGCGGCCGCCTTGCGCCCCTGCAGTGCCTGCCCTCGGCCGCGGCGCTGGTTGCCCAGGTAGTAGATCGCCAGGAGGACGACTCCCGCCGAGAGCAGCACCAGCAGGATCGTGTCCACGTGCTTCACGGTAGTACGAGCGGCCGGGCGGAGCCGGGAACCGCCTTGGCTGGGGTAAGGCAGAGCGGCCGGGCGGAGCCGGGAACCGTCTTGGCTGGTGGAAATCAAAGCAGCCCGCAATTCAGCCGACGTACGGGCGGCTTCCCCAGCCGAGGGCGAGCAGTTCGTCGTACGCCGCCGGAGAAGTCGTGCATTCGCCCAGTCGGTTCGTCTTGTTGGTCCCATGGAAGTCGCTGGAGCCGGTCGGGACCAAACCCAGATCGGCCGCCAGAGCGCGCAGAGTCTCCCGCTCGGCAGGCAGATGGTCGGGGTGGTCGACCTCGATACCGGCCAGGCCGGCCCCTGCCAGGACCGCGATCGCCGCCTCATCCACCACCCGGCCGCGGCGACCGGCCGCAGGATGCGCGAAGACGGCGACCCCGCCAGCCGCGCGGATCAACTCGACTCCGGCGACCGCATCGATATCGGCCTTCTGCACGTAATAGGGGCCTGCGGCGGACAACAGTTCTACGAAGGCCTCGTCGACCGACGAGACCACGCCGGCCTCGAGCAGGGCACGTCCGATGTGCGGGCGACCCACGGATCCGCCGTCGGCGAGTTCCAGCACGCCCGGCCAGGTGATCGGGAATCCGGCGGCGACGAACTTCTCGACGATCCGCTCGCCGCGTCGATGGCGTTCGTCCTGCAGCCGGGCGAGTTCGGCGCCAAGGCCGGCATGATCTGGATCGACGAGGTAGCCCAGCAGGTGCACGCTGGTCGGTCCTTCTCGCTCACCGGAATAGCTGCAGGACAGCTCTAATCCTGGAAGCACCGTCAGTCCGGCAGGGCAGGCGGCAAAGGCTTCCGCCCACCCGGCGAGGATGTCGTGATCGGTGAGCGCGACAACGTCCAGGCCGGCCGCGGCGGCGGCGCGGACGACGTCCCCAGGCGCCATCGTGCCGTCCGAGGCGGTCGAGTGGACGTGCAGGTCGATCCGCGCTTCCGCGCCGCGGCTACCCACCAGCTCAGTCGTCTCCTGCCCATTCCGGGCCGAGCCGCGGAATCGGCGTCGTCGTATGGGTGCGCATCGCGTTTTCGCCGGGCAGAGTCCCGGTGGCCACCTCGACTGTGTGGTGCCGGGGCGGTGGCGGGGGCGCCGCGATGCCCGTGTAGTTGAAGAGTAATTCAGAGATCTGCTTGTACAGCTGACGCGGGCCGCCAGGCAGGTAGTTGACCCGGGACAGCGCCTGCTCCTGGCCGGCGGACTCGAAGAGGAAGGTGCCGTAGCCAAGGATCCGCGCCAACGGGGTCTGCTCGTAGGTCAGATCGGTGACCTTCAACAGCGGCATGACCGCTGTCTTTCTGGTCAGCACTCCACTGACCAACAACACCCGCCGGTTGGTCACCACGAATTGGTCCAGCCGCCATTGCAGGATCTGATAACCGAGGTAAGCGGCGACGCCGAGCAGCGCAAGCGCCACGATGTTGCGCATCACCTCGGAGTACGGGTCACCGGAGAGCAGGAACATCGCGACCGCGATGACGGCCAGCGACCACAGGACTGGCCGCGTGAGAATCATCCAGTGCCGACGGGTCTCGATCTCCGCGCGTTCGTCGGGAATCAGGTAGCGGTCGATGCCTGACGGCCGAGTACGACGGATAACCCGGGTCACGACTTTCCTCCCGCCCCGCCGCGATCGTGAGCCGCCACGTCGGGCCTCCCGCGACTAGACCAGATTGCTGATGAAGTCGGCGATGGCCGACGCCGCGTTGCTCAGTCCCCGGAAGGTACTGCGAACGATATCGGCTGAGGTTTCCGGTTGAGTGATGATGAAGAAGAGGACGAAGGCCAGCAGAAGCAAGCCGACGAGCTTCTTCGTATTCACCTGGGTCTCCTCCTCCGCGCACGGCGCAGCCGCCGCCCGCAACGATGTGCCCGATCATGGCCGATCGCAACTCATCCTGGGCCCAGGCGCGCCGCGAATCTCGCGCACTAGCGTTGACTGGATGATCGCGCCGCAAACGGTCCCGTGCGTTGGGGCGTTGGTTTACGACCAGAGCGCGCGACTGCTGCTGGTCCGACGCGGGCAAGAATCGGCATCGCCCCGCCCCGACCTCCGCTGGCCTTCCACAGTTCCCGCGGAGTCACCGCGCGCTTGCAGTCATTGATTCGCTTGGCTGCCTCGGCGTCTGAGATCTGGCCGCGGGCCACCTCGTCCTCAAGTGCGCGGACGGCGCCCCGGATGTCGGCCAACTCGACCAGAACCGTACGGTTAGCCGTCGCGCCCACCTCCTACCGCGAGCTTGAGCACGGTCATCGCGACGTCTTCGGGACCGGCCGACCGGGTTGCTCACCGCCACGGGCCTGGCCATAGGACTTCTTGGGCACCATCACCTTCCGGCGGAACGTGCAGACAACCGTGCCGTTCTGATTGAAGCCGATAGTCTCCACCTGGACGACCCCACGATCGTCCTTAGATCTGGATTCGGTCTTGTCCAGGACCGTGGTCTGGCCATAGATGGTGTCGCCATGGAACGTGGGCGCGATGTGCCGAAGCGACTCGACCTCGAGATTGGCGATCGCCTTGCCGGACACGTCCGGGACGCTCATACCCAGTAGCAGCGAATAGATCAGGTTGCCCACCACGACGTTCTTCCCGAATTCGGTTGTTTCCGCTGCGTAGTTCGCGTCGAGGTGTAGCGGGTGATGATTCATCGTGATGAGACAGAAGAGATGGTCGTCGTACTCGGTCACTGTCTTACCGGGCCAATGTTGGTAGATCGCGCCGACCTCGAACTCCTCGTAGTACCGGCCGAACTGCATGCGCGCTCCTGATCCTCGGCAAAGCTTGCCCGCGGCCCGATCCTACGATGGTGTCCGTGACCGCCCGGGACGGCGCCGAACTCGTGTCGGCTGCCGATGTCCATCGCCTGCCGCCCCGGGCCCGGCTCGTCCGGCTGGTGGTCGCTGCAGCGGTCCTGGCGCTGACCATCGCCGGCACGGTCGTGGCCGATGATTATGCCTTTCCGTTCGGTCCGCCCCGGATGTATGCGACGCGGGCAGACCCAGATGCGCCGGTGTCCTCGACCCGCGTCGTCGGGATCGATCACGAGGGTGCGGAGGTACGGCTGTCCGGCGGCGAGGTTGGTTTGCGTCGCGCCGAGTTCGAGGGCCAAGTCCCGCGACTGGTTCGCCATCCCGAGCTACTCGGGCTCCTTGCCGAGACCTACCGGGTCAACCACCCTGAAGCCGGCCCGTTGGTCGCGGTGGCGATCATTGTCCGACGGTACGAACTCGACGATGGGGTCCGAACCGGCTCGTACACCGACGATGTCCTGATCACCTATGAGGTGCCCACCGATCAGCAAGGAACCGCGTGAACCTGATCAGGCGGCTCAACGGATGGTTGTTCGCCCCGGTCGCACTGGCCCGGATCGGGATCTTCCGGCTGATCGCGTACCTGTTCATTCCGATCGATGTGTTCGTGACCACGCGTTGGGTGGCCGCACACGCCGCTGTCCCCACTGAGTACTACCAGCCGCTGCTCATCGCGGAATGGCTACCAATGCCGACACCCACGGCCGCGGTGGTGAACACCGTCAAATGGTTGCTTGTCGCCTCGGCCCTCCTCGCCGCGACGGGTAGGGCGCCACGCATCTGGGGGACGACGACCTTCCTGCTCTATTTCGAGTGGATGGTCATAGCGATGAGCTACGGCAAGGTCGACCACGACCGCTATGCCTTCCTCGTCGCCCTGGCCGTTCTTCCGACGGTGGGTGTCGCGCGATGGCGCGACAACCGTCGCTCCGAGGCTGCCGGCTTCGCCGTGGCGGTGATCTTCGTGGCCGTGATGCTGACCTACTTCCTGGCCGCGTGGGCGAAGATCCGCTTCGGCGGCTGGGATTGGGTGAACGGCTCGACGTTGACTCGAGCCGTTCTGCGGCGTGGCACTGATCTATCGATGTGGACTCTGGACGTACCGGGCCTGCTCCTCGTCTCGCAGTACCTGATGATCGGCTTCGAACTGTTTTCTCCGCTGATGCTCTTGATCAGGCGCGATCGCCCCCGGATCCTGCTCGTTGCCTTCCTGCTTGGGTTCCACCTGATGGTTTTCGCCGGCGTCCGGATCATCTTCTTGCCGCACGTCGTCGCGATTTTGGCAATCCTGCCGTGGGAGCGACTGGCGGCCAGGCACTCATCTCCGGACGTCATCCCCAGGGCATCCCCGGATGTCATCCCCAGGACTGATGATCAAGCCGTAGCCACCTCATAGGGTCACCTCCGTCAGCGTCGCTCGGGGCGCATTCGAGACCGCTATCGCGGCTCAGGCAGAGGAGATTTCATGGGGGCGATCCGCGCCTACGTGTTCCCGGCAGTGCGCATCCTGATCTGGTCTGTGATCGCACTGTCCCTGGTCTGGCTAGCCTTTTTCCGCACCGAGCCGTCCGTCAACGACGAGGCGGCACGACCCTCGGCTGACATCACCCCGCCGGTTTACACCGTCGCCCGCGGCGACATCCTCAACACCGTCAGCCTGACCGGTCAGGTCAGTGCCGACCCGGGCGGTCGAGGTGAGAATCACGCAGGCCGGTGAGATCAACAAATTGTTTGTCAGTCCGGGGGCCACGGTCGCCGTCGGGACACCCATCGTCGAGGTTCGCTACGAGCGGGAGCAAACCACCCCTCCGCCATCCACCGACCCCGATGAGCCGCCGACCACTCCCACAGCACCGAGCTATCGGTACGTCACCGTGACCTCCACCGCAGCCGGCACCGTGGCAACGGTCCGGCCCCTGCTGAGGCAGGTGGTGGCGGTCGGAGACGTGCTGGCCACGGTGTCCCCCGGGACGCTCAGCGTTTCGGCTCCATTGACTCAGGCTCAACAGCTTCGCCTCCTCACCCCGCCGACCGCAGCCAACATCAGCGTCCAGGGCGGACCGGCGCCGTTCCCGTGCGTCGGCTTGACCATCGGGATGCCGCCGGATGCCGAAGCTCCCGAACAAGCGCCGCCTGATCCCTATGCGCCGCCGCCAGATCCAGGCTCGACCCCGACCGGATCGATCGCCAAGTGTGCGGTCCCGCCGGGGACAACGGTATTCCCCGGAATGGCGGCATCGATCGACATCGAGGCCGGTCTCGCCGCCGGTGTGTTGGTCGTACCGGTGACGGCCGTCGAGGGCAGCGTGGCCAACGGCAACGTGTGGGTGGTCGGGGCCGAGGGCGGCGAGCCGGTGATGACCCCGGTGGTTCTCGGGCTCACGGATGGATTCATGGTGGAGATCAAGGAGGGCTTGACCGAGGGCGACCAGATCTTGGAGTTCGTACCCAATTCGGAGCCGCCCATGGGCGGGCCGATGGGCGGACCGGTCCCCGAAGGCGAAGGCGGGTAACAGCCCATGACATTCATCCGCCTTGCCGGTATCGGCCGCACTGTTCGACTCCCCGACGCCAGCCGGCTCGAGATCCTCGCCGACATCAACTTGGACATCGAGCGCGGAGAGCACATAGCCGTCGTGGGTCGGTCCGGGTCGGGCAAGTCAACGTTGCTCAACGTCATCGGCATGTTGGACATCCCGACCGCCGGGTATTACGAGCTCGACGGCCGGCAGACCCATGAATTCTCGAATCGGGCCCGCGCGCGCCTGCGCGGGGAAACGTTCGGATTCGTTTTCCAGCAGTTCAACCTCCTGCCGCGGCGTAGCGCCACCGAGAACGTGGCCGCGCCGCTGCTCTACGCCTCCGGGCGCCAGGTCTGGAGGCGTCGGGCCGCAGCCCGCGAGATGCTGGAGCGAGTCGGACTCGGTCATCGGCTCGACTATCTGCCCGAGCGGCTGTCGGGCGGCGAGCAACAGCGGGTGGCGATCGCTCGTTCGATGGTCCGCAACCCGACCGTGTTGCTGGCAGACGAGCCAACGGGCGCCCTCGATGTCGACACCGGAAGTCTCGTGATGGACGTGCTGCAAGGCGTCGTCGCGGAAGCCGGGACCACCCTGGTCACCATCACCCACGACCTGTCCGTGGCGGCCCGGGCTGACCGGCAGTTTCGACTCGACCACGGCGTCCTCACCACGTTGACCGCTGCGGAGCTGCCCTCCGTCACTGCCCGGCGGGAAGTGGCATGACGACTCTGATGGCGGTCCTCGCCGAGGCTTGGAGCGAGATCCGGGTACACAAGCTCCGGGTCATCCTGTCCCTGCTCGGCGTATTCCTGGCGGTCTTCGGGATGACGTCGATCGCAGCCGCCAGCAACATCGGTCGGCAATTGGTCACCGAGTCGGCCGAGCGGGCCAGTGGTCGGCCAGCCACCCTGATGGTGGCCGCCTACCCCTTCGCCGCCTTGCCGGACAACGAGCGCATCGAGTCGGCCCTGCGCGAGGTGGTCGAACGCTATGACATCGAGTACTCCTCGATGTACATGGAGTCGCAGGTGGTCGCGAACTTTCCCACCCAGAGCGAGTGGGCCGCAATCCGCTCGGTGGATCCCGATTACGGCGCGATGCATCGCTTGCTGCTCCAGCAAGGACGCTGGTTCACGGAGGCCGACACCGATCGCTTCGCACCTGGGCTCGTGGTTTCGCAGTCGTTCGCCGCGCGACTCGGCGGATTCGATCCGACGGATCCACCAACTGTTCGGCTGGGCGGCGAGTCACCAGTCACGGCAACAGTGATTGGTATCGCTGAGGAAGAGGACTACGGCTACCCCTTTGCCTATGTGCTCAGTGCCTTGGCGAACAGGTGGGCGATCGGCGGGGACAGCAGTTTCGGCGCGACCCCGACCCTGCAAATGTGGGTCCCGCCGGACCAGGTCGCCGAGATCAGCGCAGCCGTGCAGGGTGACCTCAGGGCGAGCCTGCCCGGGCACGACGTGTACGCCGAGCGGTTCGACCAAGGCGAGGAGGCCGAAGAGGTCTACTCAGCTCTGGACAACGGGGGGCGCGCCGTCGGCTACTTCGCGCTGCTGTTGGGCGGAATCGGAGTACTGAACGTAGGCCTCGTTGTTGTCCGCCAACGGATCCGCGAGATAGGCGTCCGGCGAAGTTTCGGAGCCACCTCGAATCGCGTATTCACCACGATCCTGCTCGAAAGCGTCTGCGCCACCGCGGTTGCCGGGGCGCTTGCGATCGGGTGCGCGGTCGCCCTGGTGCTCAACCTGCCCTACGAGCAGATCCTGGATGTGCCGATCGAAGACCTTCCGCCCTTCCCACTCGCGGCGGCCATTGAAGGATTCATTGCCGCCACATCGGTCGGTGCATTGGCTGGCATCATCCCCGCAGTCATGGCCGTACGAGCGAAGGTGATCGACGCCATCCGTTACTGACCACCCCCAAGCGGGACCTGGATCGGCAGGGGCCGTCAGCCCACGCGTCGTGCGGTCAACGGCCGCACCTTGCTGATCCGGTCGAAGTCTCGGTCGACGTGGGCAACGCCAAGGCCATGATGCAGCGCGGTAACGGCGATGAGGAGATCGGGAATCGGAGTTCGGTGCCACATGCCGTGGTGATGGGCCAGGTCGCGCTGTAAGTCAAGGGCCCGGCTGAGCAGGTCTGCAGGCGCCTCGACAAGGGTAAGGCTGACCTGCAGGTCCTCCTTGAGTCGGTCATAGTCGGCGGCCGAGCGCGCGGAATAGAGCTGCTCGAGCTCTCCGACGGGGCAGAGGAACAGGCCTCCGGCGAGTTCGGCGAGCGACTCTCCGATTGCCGGTTGTCCTGCCCGCGAGGCTGCGCTGTTGTCCAGTAACCAGCCTGTTACCGCCACATCTGGTCCGAGGCGAGTACGTCGGAGTCGATGTAGTCGCTCAGCCGTTCCAGAAAGGCGCGCTGGCGACCCCTCCGGCCAGCTGTCGCCGTCTCGACGTCATCCAAGGCTCGTCGGAGGGCTTCCTCGACCGTTGAGCGCATGGTGGGCTGACCAAGGGCAGCTTGGGCCCTCGCGAGCAGATCCTCATCCAGTTCTATGGTGGTCCGTCGTTTGCTCATGCATACACATTAGTCCCGTGTGCGTACGCATCAGCCCATGTGTGGATAGCGGTGATCGGTGGCGGGTACGAAGGTCTCCTTGATCGTGCATGGCGAGACCCAGCGCAGCAGGTTCAACGGTGAGCCAGCCTTGTCGTTCGTGCCACTGGCGCGCGCCCCTCCGAAGGGTTGCTGGCCGACAACGGCCCCGGTGGGCTTGTCGTTGACAT
>JALZIX010000379.1 GCA_030860025.1 Actinomycetota bacterium | reverse complement strand
TGGTACGGCGGTGACCCGGCACGGATGGGAGAGGAAAACCACGCCGACTATCGCCGCGCCATCCACGACCCGGCCACCGTTCACGCAATGCTCGAGGACTATCGCGCTGGGCTGGGCACCGATCGTGCCGCGGACGAGGCCGATCGGGCTGCCGGCCGCCGGATCACCTGCCCCACGATGGTGCTCTGGTCCCGCGACGACGACCTTGCCGACCTGCACGGCGATGTGCTCGCCATCTGGAAGCCATGGACCACCGACCTCACCGGTGGTCCGATCGACAGCGGGCACCACATGGCCGAGGACGCGCCGCAGGAACTGGCCGCCCGCCTCGCCGACTTCCTGCGCTAGTTCTCGCCGGCGGGGAGGTCGCCGAAGAACCCGACGATGCACAGCAGGCGGCCGTCCCCGTCCAGTTGAACGAAGTCGGTGCCGGTGACCGAGGCGACTCCGTCCGGACCGGTCAATTCCCATCCGTACCGGGCGAATTCGTGGTGCTCATCCACTGCGGTGATCCGCCGGAAGGTGTGGCCTGGATAGTGAGCCAACACAGCGTCGGCCATGGCGCCGATCTCGTCCGGACCGCTTCCCTCGAACGGTGGGTCGACCAACCGCCCGTTATCGGCCCAGGTCCGCTCGACAGCGTTGACCCGACGCGATGCGTCCGGGTCGCAGTAGGCGGCTAAGTGTGCGTCGATGGTTGCGCTGAGATCCGTCACGGGAGTCCCTTCCTCGGATTGGCCGTCGTAACAGCACCATCCACTAAGTCAGTTCCACTCGCGATTACCCGCCACGTAAAGCCGACCGGTTGATGGCAGGCCCGCCTACGCCGTTGAGAAGCCGACGAGTGGCAAGCTCATCGCCGTGACGGAAACGCAGAGCCGGACGCTGGTGCTTGCCAGGCATGCCAAGGCCCAGAACGACGCGCCATCCGACGCGGCAAGGGAGCTCTCCGCACGCGGTCACGCCGATGCAGCGGCAATGGGTCGCTGGCTCAGTGATTCTGGACAGAACTTCGACACAGTTCTGTGCTCCAGCTCGGCCCGTACCCGACAGACTTGGCGCGACATAGAAGCGGCTGGCGTCACCGCCGGCGAGGTGACAATTGACGAACGGATCTACGGCGCTGGGGTTGACGAACTACTCGACGTACTGGGCCAGCTTCCGGACGCAGTGAAGAGCGTGCTGGTCGTCGGACACGCACCGACGATCCCTGAACTGACCGAAGCACTGGCGGACCGCGAAGCCAGCGATCCGGACGCTCTAGCTGCCCTCAGGTCAAATTTTCCGACCGCATGTCTTGCCGTCCTGACCATTGAGGAGGCGTGGGGGTCGCTGACGCACGGCAGCGCTAACCTGACCGAGGTGACCGCCCCCCGCGGGTGACATGCAGCCTCAGGCGGTCAGGCGACCCGACCGAGGTCGGCGGCAACCGTGCGAGCGGCGTCTCGCAGCGCGTCGACGTCCGGACCGTGACGCAGAACATCACGAGAACTCGTCGGCAGCACTACCCCGCCGAACGCCCCGAACAGCCGCCGCACGTGCTCGGCGTCGCCGCCCTGCGCCCCGAAGCCCGGGCAGAGCACCGGTCCGCCCATCGTCGAGATGTCGACGTCCAGTTCGACCAGCGTGGCGCCGACGACCACACCGATCGATCCGTACGGGCTCGCCGACGCATTGACCTCGCCGACCGCGGAAATGATGCGCTGCGCGACCGTCGGCCCAGCCTGCGGGCGGGCAAGTTGGACGTCGGCACCTTCGGGATTGGACGTACGCGCCAGGACGAACAAGCCAGCGGCGTGTGCGTGAGCGGCTGCGACGGCCGGAGCCAGCGAACCGAACCCGAGGAAGGGGCTGACGGTCATCGCATCCACGGCCATCGGATGGCCCGGATCCAGATAATCAGCGTATGCGGCCATCGTGGAGCCGATGTCCCCGCGTTTGGCATCGAGCAGCACCAGCGCGCCGGCCTCCCGCGCTGATGAGACGGTGCGCTCGAGGACGGCGATCCCAGCACTGCCGTGCCGCTCGAAGAAGGCACTTTGCGGCTTGAGTACCGCGACCTGTCCGCCGAGCGCCTCGACAACCGTCGTGGCGAACGCGTCCAGTCCGCGAGCATCGTCGGGCAGGCCCCACGCCGCCAGGAGCCCCGCATGCGGGTCGATCCCGACGCACAACCGGCCGCGCTTGTCCACGGCGTCGCGCAGTCGCTTGCCGAAGGGCACTTGGCGGCCGAGCGTGGTCGCGGCGGTCATGCTCTGCCCTGCTGTGCGTCGGTAGGGGCCGGAGCGCGATGTGCGTAGCCCACCGCATCGCTGAGTCGCTTGAATCCCTTGCTGGCCAGCATCTCCGCGAGTTCCCGATGAATCCGCTCCGGCGAATTCGGGTCACCGAAGATCGCGGTACCGACCGAGACCGCGCTAGCCCCGGCCAGCACGAACTGCAGCGCATCCGCACCGGACGTGATCCCACCCATGCCCAGGATCGGTGTGGTGGGCAGTGCCCGGTGGATCTGCCACACGCACCGAAGCGCCACCGGCCGGATCGCCGGGCCCGACAGGCCGCCAGTCTCGGCGGCCAGCAGCGGCCGAAGGGTTTCGGTGTCGATGACCAGGCCGAGCAGCGTGTTGATCGCCGAGATGCCGTCCGCGCCCGCGTCGACACAGGCGCGGGCCACCGACACGATGTCGGTCACGTCCGGGGAGAGCTTCGCGTAAACCGGGACGCCAGGTTCAGCGGCTCGTACGGCTGTCAGTACCGCTGCGGCAGCTGCTGGGTCGCAGGCAAAGACCTCGCCGCGCGACTCGACGTTGGGGCAGGAGATGTTGACCTCGAGGGCGACCATGCCGGGGGCATCGCTCAGTCGCGCCGCAAGCTCCGCATACTCCTCGACCGCACCACCGGCGATGCTCACCATCGCCCGAATGCCCCGAGCAGCCAGCCACGGCAAGTCCGTGGCCAGGAACGCATCGATTCCCGGACCTTGCAGTCCGATCGAATTGAGCATTCCGCTCGGTGTCTCGGCCATTCGAGGGGTGGGACGGCCGGATCGGGCTCGCAGCTGCACGGACTTGGTGACCACAGCGCCGAGTGCGGTCAGATCCAGGAAGGGGTCGAGCTCGCGTCCGGCCGCGGCGCAGCCGGACGCGGTGAGCACTGGGCTCGGGATCGGAGTCGCGCCGAGGTTCGCGCGCATGTCGACGATCGTGACGTCCTGCGTCATCACTGAGCCGCTCGCATCCCGGCGGCACCGTACAGATCCTCCGGCAACGTTCCGATGTCGTCGAAGCGCACCTTCGATCCGTCGAACACCGGACCGTCCACGCATGACCGTACGAACCGCGAAAGGCCGTCGGTCCCGATCACCGGCAACACGCACGTCATGCAGACCCCAATTCCGCAGGCCATCGCCTCTTCGACCGAGACCTGGCACGGCAGGCGCCGTTCGGCCGCTTGGGCAGCGACTGCTCGAAGCATCGGCATCGGACCGCAGGCGTAGACCGCCCCAGCACCGGGCAGCAGCTCGGGCAGTACGTCGGTGACCCGGCCCGTTCGACCAGCCGAACCGTTCTCGGTCGTCACGGCAAGGACCTGAGTCAGCCCCCGCAGCTCCTCGACTGCGCAGAGCCGATCTGCCGTGGCCGCGCCGAGAATGGCACCAACCGGATGGCCGGCGGCCAGAAGTCGCTGGGCTAGCCCGATGAAGGGCGCCGCGCCATAGCCGCCGGCGACGAGCAACGCCGCCTCGCCTGGTGGCGGCATCGGAAAGGGCCGGCCCAATGGACCGATCAGGTCCAGGACGTCACCTGGCTGCCTTTGCATGATCCACTGCGTTCCGGCGCCGTGCGCGGCCACGATCACGCCGACCGTGCCGCTGCCGACCGCACTCAGGGCAAGGGCCCTCCGCAGCACCAGCGCCGAGCATTGCCCACCCACACCGACGGTGATGAAGTGACCGGGTTCGGCCGCCGCTGCCACGCCGGGAGCGGAGAGGGTCAGCTCACGATAGGCGCCGACCGGCCGTACGGCCAGGATCTCGGCACTGACCTGCACCGGGCCGCGCTGCTGCTCGGCGGGCACCGGTGGAAGTGGGATCGGCATCGTTACGGTCATCGGCCGACGCGCCTCCCCGACGTTGAGTGCCTGGTTGATCCCCCAGCCGCTCGTCATGTCGACCGTCCCGTCAACGGGCCGGGTGCGCCCTGCCCAGACCGCTGGTCCCGCAGCGACGTGTGCAGTTCCTGCAGGGAGCGCACGCCGAGCGTCCCGTTGCGGACGGCCTCGATTCCCTGCACTGCGGCGGCGGCGCCTTGGACCGTGGTCACACATGGAATTCCGGCGACGACCGCTGCGGTACGGATCTCATAGCCGTCGACCCGAGTTCCACCGCTGCCTTGTGGGGTATTGATGACCAGATCAATGTCCCCGGCCAGGATGCGCTCCACACAGTTGCTCGGTCCGTCGCTGAACTTGCCGAGCACCTCGCACGCGACCCCGTTGCGCCGGAGCACGGCCGCGGTTCCCGACGTTGCGAACACCTGGAACCCGAGGTCGGCCAGGCGTTTGACCGGGAAGATCGCCGAGCGCTTGTCCCGGTTGGCCAGGCTGACAAAGGCCCGGCCGCTGGTGGGCAGGGACCCGTAGGCGGCCGCTTGGGATTTCGCGAAGGCACGGCCGAAGTCGGTGTCGATGCCCATCACCTCGCCGG
>JALZIX010000275.1 GCA_030860025.1 Actinomycetota bacterium | reverse complement strand
GCAGCCAGCGCCCCGGCGGCCATTGCCGCGGCGTAGAGCACGGGCACTCCCGCGGTCGGGATCATGTCGCGTTCGACGAGAGCGAAGCTGATCAGCCCGAACGTGACCAACCCCGCGGTGCACAGTGACGTGCCGACGGCGAACCGCAGGAACGGCGCTGGCAGGCCGGACCACAGGGCCGCGACGGTAGGACGCCATCCGCTCGAGCCCACGGCGTCGCGGCTCCGAGCCCGGGCCCGTGGGGTCACCGAATAACCGACCGGAGCGGGCATGCGGCGTCGGGTCACGACGAGCAGCACCATGACCACCGCGCCCGGGACGGCCAGCGCGGCCAGTCCCGGCCAGATGCGGTCCGCGCTCACGGCGATCAGGCCCGCGACAAGCAGGGGTCCGGCGAAGGCCCCGATCTGGTCCAGGGCCTTGTGTACGCCGAGGCCGCGGCCCATCCCGACCTGTCCGGCTGCCTCGGCCAGGAGCGCTGACTTGGCCGGGCTGCGTACCGCCTTGCCGATCCGCTCGGTGAGGATCAGCACCGCTGCCACTGCCAGGCCTGCACCGCCGAGGAACGGGGTGATCGCCAGCAACGGAACACAGATAGCGGTGAGCGCGTACCCGAGGATGGTGAGCGTCCAGTAGCGGCGGGTGCGGTCGGCCAGCGGACCGGACACGACGCGCAGGATCAGGGCAGCGGCCTCACCGGCACCGGTGACCGCCCCGACGACCAGCGCGGAAGCGCCCAGTGACCCGAGCAGCGGCCCGTACACCGACCGGGCGCCCTCGTAGACCATGTCCGCGGCCAGGCTGATGACACCGAAACCGACCACGACGCGCCACGGCGACCAGGTCGCCGGACTGGCCCCACGATCAGAGGCATCGGTCGCCGGCCGGGGTGCGCTCACCGGCTATCGGGAGCGAGCGCCCACGACCCAGGTGTCGGACCCGTGCAGCAGCCGGTCGAGGTCGCCCTCACCTGAGGCAGCTACCGCGTTGTCGAGTTGGGCAGTCATCAGTCCGTCGTAGGTCGGGCGCGGTACGGAACGGAACACGCCAAACGGCGTGTGCGTCAGATCGGTGCCGGACAGCCGGGACAGACCGAAGGCGTACGACGGATCCTTGGTCGTCGGATCGTGAACGACGATCTCATCCTCGCTGATGCAAGCCACTTCGGCGACGCCGAGGACGCCGGTGTTCGGATCCCGTACGACACCCAGCCGTCCGTCGCGACCGAACCGGATCGGTTCGCCCGGGACCAGCGGCATGATGGCCTCGTCCCGAGTGGCAGGGTCCTTGAGGATCTCGAACGCGCCGTCGTTGTAGATGTTGCAGTTCTGGTAGATCTCGATGAACTTGGCGCCCTTGTGCTCCGCGGCGGCGCGTAACACCGACAGCAGGCCGGCCCGGTCGGAATCCATTGCGCGGGCCACGAAGCTGGCCCCCGCGCCGATGGCCAGCGACAGCGGGTTGAACGGTGTGTCAAGGGAACCCATCGGGGTGGACTTGGTGACCTTGCCGAGCTCGCTGGTCGGCGAGTACTGCCCCTTGGTGAGCCCATAGATCCGGTTGTTGAACAGCAGGATCGTGAGGTTCACGTTGCGCCGCAGCGCGTGGATCAGATGATTGCCGCCGATCGATAGCGCGTCACCGTCTCCGGTGACCACCCAGACCTCCAGGTCCGGACGGGAGGCGGCCAGGCCGGTGGCTATCGCGGGCGCCCGCCCGTGGATGGAGTGCAGTCCGTAGGTGTTGACGTAGTACGGGAACCGGGAGGAGCAGCCGATCCCCGATACGAACACGATGTCCTCGCGCCGCACGTTCAACTCCGGCAGGAACGACTGGACGGTGTTGAGGATGATGTAGTCCCCGCAGCCGGGGCACCAGCGGACCTCCTGGTCGGTCTTGAAGTCCTTCGGCTTCAGCGTGGGCATCCCCATGTCCGTCACTTCGCTGCTCCCACGTGCTCGGTGACCTCAGTGATCACGCCGTGCAACACATCCGCTAGTTCGGCTGCCCGGAAGGGCAGTCCCCGTACCTGGTTGTAACCCACGATGTCGACCAGGTACTCCGCCCGCAGCAGCAGCGCAAGTTGGCCGAGATTCATCTCCGGGACGACAACCCGGGCGTATCGCTGCAGCACTGGTCCCAGATCGCTGGGGAACGGGTTGAGGTGGCGCAGATGCACCTGCGCGATCTCCAGCCCTTCAGCCCGCAATCGCCGGCAGGCCGCCCCGATCGGGCCGTACGTCGACCCCCAGCCCAACACCAGCACGCGCGCCGAACCGGTCGGGTCATCGACCTCGGTCGGCGGCAGGCTGTCGGCGATCCGGTCCACTTTCGCCTGCCGGGTACGAACCATGTAGTCGTGGTTGGCCGGTTCGTAATTGATCTCCCCGGCGCCATCGGACTTCTCCAGGCCGCCCAAGCGGTGCTGCAGTCCAGCGGTGCCGGGCACCGCCCACGGTCGAGCGAGCGTCTCCTGGTTGCGCTGGTACGGCAGATATTCGCCCTCGGGACCGTTCGGCTCCGTCGTGAACGGACGCCGTAGGTCAGGCAGGTCCGCGGAATCGGGGATCAGCCACGGCTCCGACCCGTTTGCGAGGTATCCGTCAGATAACAGGAACACCGGCGTCATGTACGTGGTCGCGATCCGTACCGCCTCCAGCGCGGAATCGAAGCAGTCCGACGGCGATCGCGGAGCGACAATCGGCACCGGCGACTCTCCGTTGCGGCCAAACATGGCCATCAGCAGATCCGCCTGCTCGGTCTTGGTCGGCAGGCCGGTCGAGGGCCCACCGCGCTGTACATCGACGATGACCAGCGGAAGTTCCATCGACACCGCCAGCCCGATGGTCTCGCCCTTCAGCGCGACTCCCGGCCCAGAGGTCGTAGTGACGCCGAGCGCGCCGCCGAACGAAGCGCCTAGGGCCGCCCCGACCCCGGCGATCTCGTCCTCGGCCTGGAACGTCCGTACGCGGAACGCCTTGTGCCTGGCCAACTCGTGCAGGATGTCGCTGGCCGGTGTGATCGGATATGCGCCGAGGAACAGCGGCAAACCGGATCGCTTAGCCGCGGCGACCAGCCCGTACGCGAGCGCCAGGTTGCCGTTGATGTTGCGATAGACGCCCGGTGGCATCTCGGCCGGCTTGATCTCGTACGAGACGGCGAAGGCCTCGGTCGTGTCGCCGTAGTTGTAGCCCGCCCGGAATGCAGTCACGTTGGACGCGGCTATCTCCGGCTTGCTGGCGAAGCGCTTCTCGAGGAAGGCGATCGTGCCTTCGGTCGGTCGGTGGTACATCCAGGACAGCAGGCCCAGGGCGAACATGTTCTTGGCCCGCTCGGCGTCCTTCTTCCCCAGGCCGGAGTCCTTGAGCGCCTCGAGGGTCAGTGAGGTCAGCGGGACCGAGATCAACTGGTAGTCAGCCAACGAGTCGTCCTCGAGCGGGTTCGCCGTATAGCCGACCTTGGTCAGGTTTCGGCCGGCGAACTCGTCGGAGTTGGCGATGATCGTCTTGCCGCGCGGCAGGTCGCCGAGGTTAGCCATCAATGCCGCCGGATTCATGGCCACCAGAACGTCGGGAGCATCGCCCGGCGTCATGATGTCGTGGTCGGCGAAATGCAACTGGAACGACGAGACGCCCGGCAGGGTCCCGGCTGGAGCGCGGATCTCAGCGGGGAAGTTCGGCAGCGTCGACAGGTCGTTTCCGAAGGACGCGGTCTCGGCGGTGAACCGGTCGCCGGTGAGTTGCATGCCGTCCCCGGAATCACCGGCCAAGCGGATGACGACCCGGTCGATGTGGAGTACTGGTTTGGTCACAGAACTGGCGACCTCCAGGGCCGTGTGCGTAGAGCCTTGCGTCTCTCGTTCACTGGCATCGTATGCCGGTTTGCCGAACAAGATGGGCAGTGTGATGCGTGCCGCAGCAGGCCCCGGTGGCCTAGCGTCCTCTGGACTGACGGAAACGCTGAGAACGAGGATCAGGAGGCCGGCATGAGTGGCTATGTCACTGTCGGCGTGTTGCTGGTCGTCGGCGTCGCCCTGATCGCCGCGGCAGGCGCGCTCAACTCCCTACTCGCGCCGAGCCGGCCGGCCCGCAGCGAGGGCTTCCTCACGTACGAGAGCGGCGTCGATCCCGTGGGTGAGGGGTGGGCGCAGAGCCAGATCCGCTACTTCGTCTACGCGTTCCTGTACGTCGTATTCGCCGTTGAGGCAGTCTTCCTCTACCCCTGGGCCACGATTTTCGCCGATGACGAATTCGGCAGCGCCGCCTTGATCGAGATGGCGGTGTTCGTCGGCCTGCTCGCCTTGGTGCTGCTCTACGTCTGGCGCAAGCGAGTCCTCACCTGGACCTGAGACCGCCCTCTGCCGGCAGCAAATGTGGATAGAGAACTGTCTTATCTACAGTTGTTGGTTAACTGTTGATATAACTTAACCATGTCAACCGATCAACATCGAGGCAGTGCATCCTGGCCAGCCATCGCATGGGAGGAACGCGAGTGGCACCCGAAGATACCTCCTGATCTCGTTTCGAGGTCGGTACGGGACCGTCACCGCGGTCCATACCTAGCCGCCGTAGCCCCTCCGATCGCTAGCCTGGACCCCCACGTCCCGACCGCCATCGCCGCATTGGCCGCCGAGGCCACCGCCGAAATCGCCCGCTTCGATGCGGAGATCGGGTCCGAACTGGCGCCGTTCGCCGCCGTCCTGATTCGTTCTGAGAGCGCATCTTCCTCGCGGATTGAGAACCTCACCTCCAGCGCAAAGGCGATCGCCCTGGCTGAGTTGGGCAGTCCGGAGAAGCGCAACGCGACCGAGATCGTTGGAAACGTCAAAGCGATGACGGTAGCGATCGCCTTAGCTGACCGGTTGGATGCCGACGCCATCCTCTCTATGCATGCGGCTCTGATGCGTGGTCACCCGGAGCAGACACCCGGGGAGTGGCGCACTGAGCAGGTGTGGATCGGCGGCGACTCTTTCGGACCGCATGGGGCGGACTTCATCCCTCCGCACCACAGCCGGGTGGTCGCGGCAATAGATGACCTGGTCCGGTTCACTCAGCGCACGGACTTGCCGCTTCTCATCCAGGCCTCAATCGCGCATGCCCAGTTCGAGACCATCCATCCATTCAGCGACGGCAACGGCCGTACGGGACGGGCGCTGATCCACGCGATGTTGCGAGGTCACGGGCTGACCTCGAAGGTCACCGTGCCGGTATCAGCAGGCTTGCTGGCCAACACGCGTGCCTATTTCGAAACCCTCACGGACTACCGCAACGGTGATCCAGCAGCGATTGTTGAGCAGGTGGCCAACGCATCGTTTGCCGCAATCACCAATGGTCGTCAACTGGTTTCTGATCTGACCCGCATACGCGAGGCGTGGAACGACAAGATCGCCGCGCGACGCGACGCCACGGCTTGGATTCTTGCCGATTTGCTTCTCCGCCAACCGGTAGTCGACGCGGGCCTGGTATCTGCCGAGGTAGGCGTCGCTCTGGCCGGGGCGATGCGCCCGATCACACCGCTCGTTGACGCCGGTGTTCTCACGGAGTTCACCGGCTTCAAGCGAAATCGAATGTGGCAGTCGAGCGAAGTACTCACCGCGCTGGATGACTTCGCCGCCCGAGCGGTTCGGCGCAGATAAGGTTTGCCTCACCGGACGCTGCAAGGGAGGCACGGACTCGATGGGCATCGGTGATGCGGTCCTCCCAGACCCCGTCAAGTTCGTCCTGAACTGGGGCCGGCGGTACAGCCTGTGG
>JALZIX010000272.1 GCA_030860025.1 Actinomycetota bacterium | reverse complement strand
AAAGAGGAGTTTTGTGAACAACGGCGATCCCGAGGAAGGCAGCGGTGACCGCGCCGAGTTTCTCGACGCTGCAATGGACGACGACGCCGGAATCAGCGGAGACGGAGCGTCTGCCGCTGCGGTCATTGCCGCTTCCACACCGACTGTCAACGGCCCAACGTCGCACAAGTCCAAGGGCTGGCGCAGACGCCCACCGGCGTGGGCCCTAGCCGCCGCGGCGGCAGCGATCGTCGGTCTTGTCGTCGGGCTGCTACTCGGCGGGGGCGACGACGACGCACCCGCCCCGGCAGCGGCAGCACCGAGCACGACGTCGGAACCAGCCGCTACGAGCGCGCAACCCGTCGTGACGTCCTTGGGGCACATCGCGCCGTTACAGCTGATCATCCCGGCGATCGGCGTTGATACGCCGTTGGTCAATCTTGGGCTCCAAGCCGATGGCACGCTGGAAGTGCCACAGGACTACGACAAAGCGGGCTGGTTCACCGGCGGTAACTACCCCGCCGATCCGAGCGGCCCGCCGGGGCTCATCGCCGGCCACGTCGATGACAGCAGTGGTCCGGCCGTCTTTTTCGACCTGAAAGAGCTGGTGGCCGGGGACGAGATCCATGTCGTTCGGGCCGACAACACGGTGGCGGTATTCATCGTCACGACTAGCGCCCAGTATCCGAAGAACGACTTCCCGGCGGCTGAAGTCTATGCCCCGGTACCCGACTCCCAACTCGTCCTCATCACCTGTACCGGGGAGTTCAACGAGAACGCGCGCTCGTACCTCGACAACTACGTCGTACGTGCCGCGTTGAATATGGACCGCAGCCTCGAGGAGAGCAATCGTCGGGCCGCTGAAGGGCTGCTGCCTCCAGCGGTCAATCAGGTGAACGCCTAGTTTGGTGATGTGTTAGTCCGATGATGACCAAACGCACTGCCATCAGTGCGGTTGTCGCCGGTGTCGTTCTCGTAGCGGTGACGGCCGGCGGTGTCTACAACCTCTTGGCCGACGGCGGGCCGAGCTCGAAGGTCTCGAGCGATGAGTCGACGACACAGATCGACCCGCTCACCGCGGCGATAGCAGCCGCCCAAGAGAGGCTGACGGACCTTCCCGGTGACTACGTCACGTGGGCCGAACTCGGATCGGCCTACGTTGAGCAAGCCAGAGTGACCGCGGATCCGACCTACTACCCCAAGGCGGAAGGGGCCCTGCAGGAGTCGCTGGCGCTGCGTCCCGATGACAACGATGCGGCGCTGACCGGTCTTGGGGCGTTGGCCAACGCCCGCCACGACTTCGCGGCTGCAGCGGACTACGCCCGCCAGGCCGTAGCGCTCAACGCCTACAGCGCCACCGCGTACGGGGTCCTCACCGATGCCCTGACCCAACTGGGCGACTATCCCGGAGCCACTGCCGCCGTGCAGCAGATGCTTGCCCTGCGTCCAGGCATTGCCTCGTTCACCCGCGCCTCCTATGACTTCGAACTGCACGGCGACATCGACAACGCCCGCGCCGCCTTGGAACAGGCGCTCGAGGTGGCCGACGGGCCAGGCGGAGAGTCCTTCTGCCTCTACTACCTCGGCCACCTCGCCTTCACCAACGGCGACGTCGACGAGGCCGACGAGCGGTTCGCCGAGGGGCTGGATATGGCACCAGGCGATCCCAGCCTTCTGCTGGGTCAGGCGAGGGTCGACGCGGCCCGTGGGAAGGTGGACGAGGCGATCAGCGGCTTCCAGAACGCGGTCAACGCCCGGCCTTTACCGGAGAACCTCATCGAGTTCGGGCAATACCTGGAATCGATCGGACGCAGCGAGCAAGCCGAGGATCAGTACGCCCTGGTGACCACCGTTCGTACCCTGTTCGCCGCCAACGGCGTAAGTGACGACCTGAGTACGGCGCTTTTCGCCGCTGACCACGGCGATCCAGCCACTGCCATAGCGGCAGCGCAGTCTGAGTACGACCGGCGACAGAACGTCGACTCCTCCGACGCGATGGCGTGGGCGCTCTACAGCGCCGGGCGCTATGCCGAGGCGTTGCCCTTCTCCGTGGCTGCGACCTCGATCGGTGGGACGAACGCGATGTTCTTCTTTCACCGCGGCATGATCGAGTCAGCGCTCGGTATGACGGATCAGGCTCGTACGTCGCTCAGTTTGGCGCTGGAGACCAACCCGAACTTCTCCCCCCTACATCTCGACGATGCCGAGCAGGCGCTTGCTGCATTGGGCGGGCCGAACTGAGCAGGTCCGCACGAACCGGGATCCTGCTGGTCGGGATTCTCGCGTTCGTGCTGATCCTCGCCGGCTCCGCGCAGGCGCACCCGCTGGGTAACTTCTCGGTCAACCACTACCACCATCTCGAGCTGCATCCCGATCGTCTCGACATGTTGTCCATTGTGGACAGCGCGGAAATTCCCGCCGCGCAGGAACTTCAGGGCCTTGTGCCGGATGATAGTTATCCTCGATCAGAACAACTTGAGGATGCCGCCCCCGGCCAGTGCGCGGACCTCATCAGGGCAGTAACGGCCTCAGTGGACGGCCAACCACTGGACTGGACGATAGGCGGAACCCTTCTCGAAACCGTCCCGGGCGCTGCTCAGCTGCCAACCTTGCGCCTGACCTGCAGGTTCAGTGCCGAAGCGGACTTCAGCGTCCCGCGCAGCCTCAGCTTCGTCGACACCTACCGGGACGACCGGGTCGGCTGGCACGAGATCACCGCTGACGGAGTCGGTGTGCGGCTGCTGGACTCCCCGGTCCCGGTGACGAGTACGAGTGACGAACTCCGCAACTACCCGGTCGACCTCCTCGCCTCGCCGCTCGATGTGCGCAGTGTCGTACTCATGACGGAGCCCGGCGAGAACACCGATACCGGTACGGCGTTCGATCCGTCAGCGGGCGATCCATTCAGTTCGTTCATCGCGTCGATGGATCGCGCGTTGGAGGACCTGATCGGCGGCGAACTGACCCCGCTCGTAGGGACGTTCGCCGTACTGCTGGCGGTCCTGCTGGGATCCGGGCACGCGTTGTTGCCCGGTCACGGCAAGACGATGATCGCCGCCTATCTCGCGGCTCGACGGGGGCGGGGCCGCGACGCTGTCATCGTCGGGGCGACCGTCACTGCCACCCATACCGCAGGCGTCCTGCTGCTCGGCTCGGCCATCTCCATCTCCAGCACGTTCGCGGGGGAGCAGGTCCTGCGTTGGCTCGGGATCATCAGCGGAGTCCTGGTCGCGGGCATCGGGGCTTTCATGCTCCGCAATGCCTGGCGTGCCCGGCAGGAAGCGAATCAGCGGGTCGTCGAGCCGT
>JALZIX010000212.1 GCA_030860025.1 Actinomycetota bacterium | reverse complement strand
ACTCGCCGATGTCGAAGGCGTTCTTGCGGGCCTGGGTGGAGGACGGATCGCCGTACGGGACGGTCATCTCGCACATCGAGGCGCGGTAGAGCACCGGCCTGACCTCGTCGCCGTCGGTGTAGGTGATCGTGTTGAGTACCAGCCCCTCACGGGTGCTCCAGCCGATCCGCAGGTCCCACTTCTGCCAGCTGAGGTGATCGCCGTCCAGGGTGAAGCTGGGACCCTCGGGCTGCACGATCTCCAGCGGCTTGACGCCGGTCCGCGGCTCGCCCAGGAACTGGCTGGACCACTCCCCGGGCTCGTCCGGCACCGGCAGTACTCGCTCGTCGTCGATCCGGATGACCTTGTTCTCGGCCAGATCCACGATCACCATCAGCCCGTCGATCGGCCGCGCGTACTGGTTGTCGCCCGGCTTGTCGTGCACCCACACCAGGCCGCGAATGATCCGGTGACCGGACTCGACCTCATCGCCGTAGTTGCCCGCCGACCACGGATCGATGGTCACCAGGTCCATGTCGGTGATCCCGCGCTTGGCCATCGCCGCCTGAAAGCCCGGGTCGTTGCGGATGGTCTCCTCGGACTCGAAGAACTCGTCCAGGATCACCGATGGCTGCACACCCTCCAGCCGTTCCCAGCGGGTGATTCCCCCGGCCGTCAGCGACGCGGTGATCTCGGCTGTGGAACCGTCGCTGTTGTCCAGCACCACCGCATCGACCGCGCGCTCGAACGGGTTGCCGGGCTGGAAGGCCAGCACATCGGCCTTGGCCGGCGGGTGCAGGTTCACGCTGCCGAAGCGCATCCGGGGCCCGAAGCGCTCGTCGCCCTTGATCATGGCGACGGCCGCGGCTGACTCCTCCTCGGTCAGCCGGTCCAGCGGATGGGTGGCGGTGGTCTTGACGGCGACATCGGTCATGGACGTTCTCCCTTTGCTTCTCGTGCGGTGGTGCTCTGGTCGGCGTGGCGAGCCTCGTCGGAGGGCGGACCCACGTGGGGGTGCGGCAACACGATCGCCACCACCGACGCGAGCAGCGCCACCCCGAGCACCCAAGCCGACTTCTGCATGAAGAACGCGTGGCTGCCCAGGAAGGCGTAGTACAGCGCCATGATGGTCAGCAGGAAGCCGGCGATCGCGACCGGGAAGCCGATGGGGCCCAACAGGTGCCGGGCGTTCTTGGAGGGGCCCATCAGCCGGTTGGCGATCAACAGGACGTGGTAGACGATGTAGAGGAGCAACCACACGTAGGCGCCGGCAAAGATCCAGTCGACGACATTCGCGCTGAACAATGCGGCTGTGGTGGACACAACCGCGAAGGTGATGATCGCGACCACTGGGGTGCCCAATCGGGAGTTCAACGTCCCGAACGGCTTGGACAGCGGGCCGAAGAAGAGTCCCTCCCGCGCGACGCCGAACAGGATGCGCGGAATCGCGGCGAAGGCCACGATCATCGACCCCAGGGTTGCTGATACCGAGGCAAGAGCCATCAGGCCCCGCCCGGTGCCGCCGAACATCTGCTCACCGACAACCAGTTGCGGGCAGGAACCGTCGCACTCGGAAGCGGCCAGTTCCGCCCATGTCCCGCCCGCAGGTGGGGTCGCCCCAGTGACGCCGAGGCCCATCAACCATGAGGTGCCCAGGATCACCAGCAGACCGATGACGATGCCCATCGGCATATTGCGCCGGGGATTCTTCGTCTCCTCGGCCAGCGGGGCCACGAACTCGATCCCGACGAAAGTCCAGAATCCCAACACCAGGCCCGTGGCGAGCAGCCCGCCCGCGCCGAACCAGTCAAGGGCACCCGGCCCACCGGTATCGAGGTTGGCCGCGCTCCAGGGACCGGCGTCGGAGAAACCCAAGAAACCGGCAAGCCCGAAGAACCAGCGGATGCCCAACATCCCGAGCAGCAGTATGGCGCTGACCCAGGCGGCAATCCTGATGCCGAACAGGTTGGGGATCACCGCAGCTACGGCGAGGATGATGATGTAGAGGTTCAGGTTGGTCTCGGAGTTCACGAGCGCCTGGAGTCCGAGCCCCCCGGCTGCGGTCTCACCGGCACCGGCGAAGACGAACATTCCGGCGAAGGTGAAGGCCAGGAAGACGCCGATAAAGCGCCCCACCGTACCGCCGACGATGGTCTTGCCGTACTCGAACAGCGCACCGGCTCGGGGGTGGTCGACAGACAATTCAGCCACCGATAGTCCCAGCAGCATGTTGATGATGAACGCGATGAAGATCGCGACCGCGAAGGACAGGCCCAAGCTGAAGTAGCCGTTGAAGTCACTGACCAGGGTGGTCGTGGCGACGACCAGCGCTACCCCTGCGGCGAAGACCTGCCAGGTGCCGATCGTCTTGGGGAGTTCGTTGGGGGCAGTCCGTGTCCCCCCGGAGTGGTGGACAGCTGCCATGGCTACTCCTGAGTCGCTCGGCACGTCACATCAAGGCGACAGTTCGCCGTAACCCCCTCATGTGACCACCCCTGGTCGGGCTGCGCAAGGGGCTCGATTCCCCCTGGCGACCGGATCCGTGGTCCCGCTCGTCCCGTTGCACCCCGACGTACCCGACCTGTCGCGAGTCACCGAATGCACCTTTCCTCGCCCCGGAAGCGTGCACTTCGTGCCCCGCGGTGAACTTTGGTGACCGTGACGGCTCAACGTGACTCCTTTCGGTGGAGCACCGCGAGAAGGTCCTCGACACCCAGACGTAGCCCCGCGATCTCATCGGCGACAGCGGACATCCGCTCCTCGTGATCGGCATACCCGTAGGCCGTCTGAACCACGATGTCATCGACGACGAGCGCACTGCGCTCCATACGTTGCAACTCCTCGAGATGGTGCAAAGCCCGCGACAGCGCAGTGACGCGGTCCCTCAGCCGGATCAGGCAATCGGCGCGCGTACCCAAGCGGTGGGCCGCGTCGTCGAGTACGGCGTGCTGCCGATGCCAGGCCGATTTCGCTACCCCATCGGCCTGCCGACCGACCGCCTGGCGGCCAACCATGATCTCCAACGCCGTCTCGACGATCTGCGCCACTTCGGCCGCTCCGTCAAAGCCGGCTCGCTGACCAGCCATCCAAGGGGAAGCCCAGGCGGGCTCGGCCACGATCTCGTTCCAGGCCCGGCTGGCCGCCGCGGCCACGTTCGCCTCGGGCCGCTCACTGCCGGCGAGCCGGGCCAGCAGCTTGCCCTCAGGGTCTGGCAGTGGTCGCGGCGTTGGCCTGTCCCCAGCCAGCCACAGGCTCAGACCCAAGAGGCAGATCAGGATCGAGACCGCAGCCACATAGGCCTCGCCCGAAATGACCTGGAACGGCACGGCGTACAAGACGAACAAGGGGAGCAGCAGGACCGCCACGGCCCACCGGACTGGGGGACTCTTCCTCTTCCACGGGTCGCCCAGGCGTCTGAGCCAACTAGGCAGCTGCACCTGCCGCTTCGGCACCGGCGGCGGGTTGGACCGGTTGATCACCAATCGGCCGAGGGTGCGGCAGCGATTAGGCCAGAGTGGACCTGTCGACTCGTCCGGCCAGGTTGCGGAGTCGGGGACGGGGGCAGGAGTCATGGGGCCACTTCCTGAGGTGGTCCCTCCCGGGCCCTCCGCCTAGTCCCCATACCGGTCATTCCACCTGGATCGCCGTAAACAGGCGGTGAGTTCCAGCAGCGTCGTTGGCCTGCCCCGCGTCCGCGGGTCGCGAACCGCCATGCTCACGAGTGCCCCCCGTACCGTCAGACGTACTGGGTAAGTTTGATCTCAGGACAACGCCATGCCGAGCTCACTGGGAGAGATGTGCCGCGCTATCGCTTCCGGTGGGAGCAGCTGCCCACCCGGCTCACCCGGCGCCTGGCCCGCGACCTCCAGCTGGACGGCGATTCGCCGGTCGCCCTGCGCAAGGCCTACGGCGCCCGGCCGGGTGAGGACTTCGTACGGGATGCCTGGCCGTCCCTGCGCGACGCCTGGCTGGCCAAGGACGGTCCGGCGCTGCGATCCATCACGACACTGCTCCGCGAGCGCCGGCTGGGCGACATGACCATGCCCGTCGGCAACCGCCAGGAACGCCTCGACTACCTGGGCTCCTGCCGCAACTCCTCGAAGCTGCGCCAGATCGTCGTCGAGGAGTTCCGTACGTACGGCAGCGTTCGGGACACCCGAGTCGGTACGCACGACGCTGATCCCCTCGGGGTCGTCGACGAGGCAGACGAGCTGAACGACGACGAAGCCACCGGAGGCTCCAGCGAGCGCGTCATCCGGCGCGAACCCGCGGAGTTCGATCTCGACAAGCGCCTCACCATGGCGTGGGGCCAGATGCATGCCCGGCTTACCGCGGCGCTCGCCGGCCTCGAGGACGAGACCACGCTCAGCATCCAGCTCCCGTCGGCCTACGACGGGGACAACCTCGACGGCTCGATCCCCTACCTTCAGTTCCGGGGATACGGGGATCGCTCCGTACGGGGCGAGGTCTCCAGCAACCACGTCCTCGACGAGAAGCACCGACTCTCCAACCAGCAAGGACGCGCACTGCTCGAACTCGGTTGGAACGCACCGGCTTCCGACCCGGGCGACCCAGGGACCAACGACGGGGCGAACTTCTGGATCGAAGCCAACTATCCCGCCCTGGGCGACCTCGCGGAGTCGTCGGTGGCTGCGATCCGGGACGTCTTCGGCGTTCCCCACCCGTCCTTCCTCGAAGCCTTCGGCCTGCACCGGGACACGACCGCGGACCTGCTCGGCCACCCACGCCAGGCATCGGCAGCGGAGGAGGAGGCGGCGGCAGAATCGTCGGCCGTCGACGATGACGAGTCCCTCGCCATCGAGCCGACCGATCGCGACCATCTGGTCGACCTCGTCGACGCGGCACTGGTTCCCGTCGTCGGCGGGATGCCGCCACACGATGACGACGGCGACATCCCGATCCGGGAGGGAAGCGCGATCGTCTTCGTACGGGTCGCCGAGGACGGTCCGTACGTCGAGCTCTTCTCCCCGATCCTGGTCGGCGTCCGAGGATCACCGCTGGCCCTGGAACGCGTCAGCCAGCTCAACCGCTGGGTACGGTTCGTCAGCTTCGGCTGGGACGCCGGGACCGTACACGCGTCAATGCACTTGTACTGCAGCCCGTTCGTACCCAAGCACCTGCGGCACGCGGTCGAGGTGCTGACCAGTGTCGCCGACCGCCTCGACGACGAGTTGCGGCTCGGCCTGGGCGGGCGAGCGTTCTTCGGAAACGAGGAAGACAGCGGTACGGACGAGGTGTCGCCCGATCCGACCAGGGATGAGGAGCTACCCGAGGCCCTGCTCACCCTCATGCAACTGGACGCGAACGCGGAGGGTGCGGTCACCGCCGAAGAGGCCGCCGACATCTGCGGCCGAAACCGCCGGGCGATCCTCGACTACATCCGCGTCGCCGAACAGCAGGTCATCGAATGGCGCAGTTCCGCCGAGGAGGCGCTCGGTGACGGGGACACCGACGAGTGGGCCGCCTGCACGCACGAGGGCAAGGCCTGGCAGTCCACCGTCGACCTGCTCCGTTCGGCGCTGCGACTGGTCGCCCGCAACTAACACCCGCCCCGTACCCGGGCACTTGTCTCTCGCGTACGGAGAGCGACGCAATTGGCTCTAGACAGTGACAGCGTCGATACAGAACGATGTCGCCCAAGATCACCGGGCATCGCGGCCGACGATCTGTGGGTGCCGACTGGAGATCCCTCGGCTCCCGAATGACGCCCCGGCACCATCCCGGCCGGAGCCCTAGTGAATACCGAGGTAGAACGGTGACCACACCTATCTGGCGGCGAGGCTTCGTCGTCGCAGCGGCTGCGTTCGCGGTCGTTACAACCGGGGTCGGCGTCGCCGGCGCCGACGAGCCGGTACCCGTTTCGGGAACCGAGAGCAGCACCGCCGTCCAGGGCCAGTACATCGTCGTGATGGAAAAGGGCGCCCGCGCGAATGCCAACCGCGCCGCAGCCGCTGCCGAGGCACGGCGGCACGGGGGGCAGATAACCTTCGAGTACTCCGTAGCCCTGCAAGGGTTCGCAGCGAGGCTCCCGCAGCAGGCGCTGAACGCGCTGACCCGCAACCCGAACGTCGCCTACATCGAGGCAGACCAGACCGTTGGGCTGGTCGCCACCCAGTCACCGGTGACCTGGGGTCTGGACCGCGTCGACCAGCGCGCCCTCCCACTTTCGAACAGCTACACCTACAACTACACCGGCTCCGGTGTGACCGCCTACGTCATCGATACGGGAATTCGCTTCACCCACAACGAGTTCGGCGGCCGGGCGGTAACCGGCTACGACGCCATCGACGGCGGCTCTGCCGATGACTGCAACGGCCACGGTACGCACGTGGCCGGCACTGTCGGCGGCACTGCGTACGGCGTTGCCAAGTCGGTCCGGATCGTCGGCGTACGAGTGCTGAACTGTCAGGGCAGCGGCACCAACTCCCAGGTGATCGCCGGGATCGATTGGGTCACCGGCAACCATGCTGCTGGCGCCCCGGCGGCGGCGAACATGAGC
>JALZIX010000180.1 GCA_030860025.1 Actinomycetota bacterium | reverse complement strand
TGCGTCCACTTGTAGTAGTCCGGATCCGTCGTCGCGACGGAGCGACGCACATCGTGATCCAACCCGAGCCGGCGCAGCTGCCGGCGAATGGTGACGATGTTCTGTTCGGTCGTGATCCGTGGATGCTGACCGGTCTGGACGGCGTACTGCTCGGCTGGCAGACCGAAAGCGTCGAAGCCCATTGTGTGCAGGACGTTGTGCCCGCGCATCCGCATGTATCGGGAGTAGACGTCGGTGCCGATGTAGCCCAGCGGGTGACCGACATGCAGACCCTCCCCGGAGGGATAAGGAAACATGTCATTGACGTACAACTTCGGGTCGTCCTGGCCGCGCTCGGAGAAGCCTTCCGACAGGTCCCCTACCGGGTTAGGGGCGGCGAAGGTTCCCTCGGCAGCCCAGCGATCCTGCCAGGCCTGTTCGATCTCGTTGGCCAGCGCGGCGGTGTATCGATGCGGAGGCACATCGTCAACTCGGGCATTCGCGTCGACCTCGGGATTCGACGGGTGAACCGGTTCCTGGCTCATCGTGACCGCTCCTTGTTGAACGTATCCGGGCAACAAAAAACCCCTCCCATGGAGGGGTAGCCGTGCTGGGCCGGTCGCGAGGACCGTCCGCTCAGCACGGCCTCGGAAGGAGCGAGAACCGTCGCACGGGAGCACTATACCGAGCTTCACTGCAGACGCAGTAAGTTGGACATCTAGGCGCGTTTGTCAGTCTGCAGGACAGCGCAGGATGGTCCGGAGTCGTCTTTTCGTGGAGGTGGGAACGTGTTCGGAAGGAAAAGCCGAGGACAGGTCATCGGCGAGGAACTGTCCGAGAGTCTGAGTCACGCACGTAACGCGGCAACCGAGGCCACCAGGGCCGCCGCCGAGGTCGTTGCCCCCAGAGTCGAGGCCGCGCGGGAGGTACTGGCAAAGGGCTACGACACCGCCCGTGAGCAGGCCGAGGAACGCTTCTCCGCGGCGCGGGAGCAGGCCCTCGCCGCCCGCGAGCAGGCCGAGATCCGGCTCCAGGCGGCTCGCGACCAGGCCGAGGCACGCCGGGTAGAACTTACGGCGCAGGGCCGCCGCAAGGCCAAGAAGACTGCCAAGCAGATGCAGAAGGCTGCCGAGAAGAACGCCAAGAACGCCAAGAAGGTCAAGAAAGCAGCCATCGGCGCGCGCAAGGATGCCAAGGCCGCCGTCGCGGACGCCAAGGCGCAGGCCAAGGCCGCTGCGCGTGGAGCTCTGTCCGATTCGCAGGAGGAGAAGCGCCGCCGCTGGCCGTTCGTCCTGCTGATCCTCGGGGTCGTCGGCGCCGTCGTAGCCAAGCGCCGTGCCAAGACCGACGATGACCTGTGGGGTGCCCCTTCTGACTCCCCCGTCCGCGGCTACACCGAGGACCCGCACCCGAGCAGCACCCAGGACGCAGTCGCCTCGACAGCCGACCAGCCGGCGGATTCCGCGCCGGCGGATTCGGCGTCGGCGACCTCGGCGTCGGCGACCTCGGCCGGCGACGGTGTTTCGGCAGAGTCGGACACCTCCGATGCGGCTCAGGCGCAGGAGGCCACGGGCAGTGCAGCAGATGCCGCCAAGCACGCGGCGAAGGAGCCCGGCAAGAAGGCCAAGAACTCCTAGGGCATCGACGGTGAGCCGTCGGGTTCCGGGCGTAGGCTGGCGCGAGTGAGTGCGCCGAGCGTGGAACCTGACGGCCGTCGGATGTTGCGATTGGAAGTACGCAACGCGCAGACCCCGATAGAGCGCAAGCCGGCTTGGATCAAGACCCGGCTGCGCACTGGCCCGGACTACCAGCAACTGAAATCGCTCGTGAAGTCAGAGGGTCTGCACACCGTGTGCGAAGAAGCGGGCTGCCCCAACATCTACGAGTGCTGGGAAGACCGCGAGGCCACGTTCCTGATCGGTGGCGACCAGTGCACCCGCCGCTGCGATTTCTGCCAGATCGATACCGGCAAGCCGGCCGACTTGGATGCGGACGAACCGCGCCGGGTCGCGGAGAGCATCGCCAAGATGGCACTGCGCTACGCCACCGTCACTGGGGTGGCTCGCGATGACCTACCCGACGGCGGTGCCTGGCTCTATGCCGAGACTGTCCGCCAGATCCATGCAGCCGTGCCAGGGTGTGGGGTCGAACTGCTGATCCCGGACTTCGATGGCCGGCCCGACCAACTGGCCGAGGTCTTCGGATCGCGGCCCGAGGTGCTCGCGCACAACGTCGAGACTGTTCCCCGGATCTTCCGCCGAATCCGGCCGGGCTTCCGGTTCGACCGCTCGCTGTCGGTGATCCGCGCCGCACGCGAAGCTGGCCTCGTCACCAAGTCCAACCTGATCCTGGGCATGGGCGAGCGGATCGACGAGGTCGTCGAGACGATGGGGCAGCTGCTCGAAGCCGGCTGTGACCTACTCACGATCACCCAGTACCTGCGCCCGTCGCTGCGCCACCATCCCGTCGAACGCTGGGTACACCCGGACGAGTTCGGCACCCTGCAAGCCCAGGCGGAGCAGATGGGCTTTGCCGGCGTCCTGGCCGGACCGCTGGTGCGCTCCTCGTATCGCGCGGGCCGATTGTACGAGCAGGCAATCGAGCGCCGGACGAGCCACAGCGCTGCCAGCGTCCCCGCCGTAGTCTGAGCGACATGGCCAAGGCATCCACGACCGGAAAATCCTCCGGCCAGACCAACTCCGCGTCCCGCCCTCGATCGGCCAAGGCCGCACCTCTGACCGGCCGGGCAGCCAAGAAGGAGGCCAGGGCAGCAAAGAAGGCAGCGAAGGGCCAGGGAAAGATCAAGACGATCATCCAGGGCTACAAGATGACGAAAAAGCGCGATCCCAAGCTCCCCTGGGTCATGCTCCTGGTCTTCATCATCACGGTGACGGTCGTTCTCGTCCCCTCGATCCTGTTCCTCAACGTCTGGGTGATGCTGCCCTTCGCGATCATGCTCGGCGTCCTGGTCGCGCTGATCGTCTTCGGCCGACGCGCGCAAAAGGCGGCCTTTGGCCAGGTGGAGGGTCAGCCCGGCGCGGCGGCCTGGGTGCTGGAGGGCATGCGCGGGCAGTGGGAGGTCGAGGCGGGCATCGCCGGGACCACGTCGTTGGACGCCGTGCACCGGGTGCTTGGCCGTCCTGGCTTTCTTCTCGTCGGTGAGGGTGTGCCGCACCGGGTCAAGTCGCTGCTTGCCCAGGAGAAGAAGAAGTTGGCGCGAGTCGCCGGCGACGTCCCGATCTATGACATCGTCATCGGGGACTCCGAGGGCCAGGTCCCGCTGAACAAGCTCTCCACACACGTCATGAAACTTCCGCGCAACATCACCGCGGCCGAAGTGAACACGATGAAGCGCAAGCTCTCCGCCCTGGGCGGTGGCGGCGGTTCGAGCCAGAACAAGATGCCGATTCCACAAGGCCCGCTGCCCAAGGGTTCGGCCATGACGATCAGCCAGCGCGCCATCCGCCGCCGCGGCGGCTGAGCCCGGCGCTCCTCCCCGTTACCCGCCGGAAACACTCGAGACACTCTGGGGCAATCCCGCCTGCTTAGCGTCGCGTCGTCCCCCAAATACCGAGGTAAGGACTGAGATGTTCGAAAGCCCCGATCAGGTCGTCAAGTACATCAAGGACAACGACGTCGAGTACGTCGATGTGCGGTTCTGCGACCTGCCCGGCGTCATGCAGCACTTCACCGTCCCGGCCACCAATTTCGGCGAAGGCACGTTCTCCGACGGACTGGGCTTCGACGGATCCTCGATCCGCGGGTTCCAGGTGATCAACGAGTCGGACATGCTGCTGCTCCCCGATGCCAGCAGCGCCTTCCTCGACCCGTTTCGCAAGCACAAGACGCTGAACGTGAACTTCTTCATCCACGACCCGATAACGCGTGAGGCCTACAGCCGCGATCCGCGCAACGTCGCGAAGAAGGCCGAGGCCTATCTCGCCGCGGGCGGAATTGCCGACACGGCCTATTTCGGACCGGAGGCGGAGTTCTACATCTTTGATTCCGTACGGCACGACACGACGGCGAACTCCGGGTACTACTTCCTCGATTCGGTCGAAGGCGCTTGGAACTCCGGGGCGGAGCGCAACGCCGACGGCTCAGCCAACCTCGGTTACAAGTCGCGGCTCAAGGGTGGCTACTTCCCGGTCGAGCCCTACGACCACTACAGCGACCTGCGTTCGGACATGATGTCCAACCTGATCGCGTCGGGGCTGGAACTCGAGCGTGGCCACCACGAGGTCGGCGGAAGCGGGCAGGCCGAGATCAACTACAAGTTCGACACGCTGCTGCGCTCGGCCGATGCGCTGATGCTGTTCAAGTACGTCGTCAAGAACACTGCTCTCGCGCACGGTAAGTCGGCGACGTTCATGCCCAAGCCGCTCTACGGCGACAACGGGTCCGGCATGCACTGCCACCAGAGCCTGTGGAAGGACGGAGATCCGCTCTTCGCCGCTGAGACCGGCTATGGCGGGTTGTCCGATCTTGCCCGCAACTACATCGGCGGGTTACTGCACCATGCACCGTCATTGCTTGCCTTCACCAACCCCACCGTCAACAGCTACCACCGCTTGGTCCCGGGCTACGAAGCCCCCATCAACCTGGTGTACTCCGCCCGCAACCGCTCGGCCTGTTGCCGCATCCCGATCTCTGGCGACAACCCGAAGGCCAAGCGCATCGAATTCCGGGTGCCGGACCCGTCGGCCAACCCGTACCTCGCGTTCTCGGCGATGCTCATGGCAGGCCTGGACGGGATAAAGAACAAGATCGAGCCCCCGGAGCCGATCGACAAGGACCTGTACGAGTTGCCGCCCGAGGAGGCGCTGAACATCGCCAAGGTTCCGGCATCCCTGGACGCGGTGCTGGACACCCTCGAGGCCGATCACGAGTACCTGCTCGACGGCGGGGTCTTCACGCCAGACCTCATCGGGACCTGGATCGACTACAAGCGTGAGTTCGAGATCGACCCGATTCGACTGCGCCCGCATCCGCACGAGTTCGCCATGTACTACGACATCTAGTGTGAAATAGGGCTCTGACCCGTGCCGGAGCCGGGTCCGCACCGTCTTCACATCGGCGCCGGAGGCGATCAGCAGCGACGCGAGGTAGTGCCGGAGATCTTGGAACCGGAACGAGCTGGGCATGCCCTCGATCCGTTTCCGTGACGACCGCACCGCCCGGTCGATCGACCACGGCAAAGCGCACCCGCCGAGCCCGTCCGTGACCACGTAGGGCCATTGCTGCACCAGGGAGGACGGAGGGCGCGAGGTGCTCGGGGATGGCGTCGTGCAGCGCCCATACTGTTCGTCAGAGAACCGCGACGAGCACCCTTTGCCCCGACGAATCGTAGACCTCGAATGCGGATGCGTCTGCTCGGAGCACCGATGAGTTGAGGTTACAGCGTAGTTCCGTGC
>JALZIX010000415.1 GCA_030860025.1 Actinomycetota bacterium | reverse complement strand
TCCGGGTTGGCGTGCTGCCAGTCACAGCCGCCGCACTTGCCCGGGCCGGCGACCGGACACGGCTGGGGAACTCGCCCCCCTGCCTCGGTGTGGATCTCGACAGCGTCGGCCCGGCAATACCCGGTGTGGCGGTCCTCGGTGACCTGGACGGTGACCAGCTCACCGGGGAGGGCATGCCGAACGAAGACGACGCGGCCCTCGTGCCGCGCCACGCAGTGACCACCGTGGGCCACCGGGCCGACCTCGACATCGAAGCGTCGGCCGAGCCAACTTTCCGCCAGCGGCGAGCCGGTCTCCGGGCTCTCGTCCGGGCGCCGATCGATGTCGGACACCGGTCCGCGGTGGCCAGTGGTTGCCGGTTCGGCGGGAATCGTCACCTGCCCAGCATCCTCTGGCCACCTCCACAGCAAGGCGGGTGGAGCCGACCAACTATCTCGTGAACGTGGCGTCAATCTCGATGTCGACCAGCGCTCCGATCAGCAACCGCGGCGCCTTGATGCCGTAGTGCCGGCGGTCGAGCTGCCCGGTCAGCCGGAGGCGGACGGCCCCATCGGAGCGATCCTCCTCGGTGACATCCAGGGTGATCTCCCGGGTGGTGCCCTTAACGGTCAGCATGCCGACGACGGTCCAGCCCTGCTCGATGGCAACGACCTGGGTACCGGTGAAGGTCAGCTGCGGGTAGTTGTCCTGGTCGAGCAGGCCGCGCTTGCGCAGATCCTGATCGCGCTTGGCGATGCCGGTGTGGATGGAACCGATGTCCAGTATGGCGTGCACGTTGCGGATGTGACCGTCCTTAGTGACCTCGAAGGTGGCCGACGTCACCGGCATCGTGCCGTGGGCGCGTTTGCCGAGATTGCCAACGCTGAAGCCGGCGATGGTCGGGCCGGCCATGGTCCAGGTACCAACTGCGTGCGGCAGGACGGAGGCAGAAGAGCCAGAAAAAGGGGGCATGACGAACTCCTTGATTGCGGTTACGTGGGAAGGGGCGCGTGGCACGAGGTGGGAGCGGACATCAGACGGGAAGCGCGACAGCGCGCGCGGAGGCAGCGAGCACCCAGGCGATCTGGATTCGGTCTGGTCCGGGCAGCAGTGCCGGGTCCTCGCCCGACAGCAGCTCGGACGACAACACAGCCGTTTGACCGTCCTCTAGCGCCTGCAGCGACGTGGTCAGGACAAGGACCACGAACGATCCCTCGGGGTTGCGCCCGACGAAGGCGCCCACCGTTCCGGGAACGTCGCGGACGGCCGGGGCGAGCCGCTCGCGATGGGCGCGATCGATTGCGGCAGTCTCGGCCGGCGAGCGAGGACCGTCGAAGTACACGAACTGCCCGTAAGCGGGGTCGTCGCCGACTGAGGTGGCTGGCTCGAAGCCGGCCGCGACGAAGTCCTGGCCGCCTGCGGTGACCGAGGCGAGCTCGGCATGGGCTGCGGTCTCCCACACTGTGACGAGCACCGGCCGCTGCTGGTCCATAGGTCGCAGCACGTAGGCGGAGATCAGACCGAGTCGTTGCTCGACCTGGGCGATGGCCGCATCCGGTGCAGCCACGAGCGGGGTGATCCTGATGTGCATGATGACCTCCTGATTGGTTGAGGAGGTCAGCCTGTGTCGTCCGGGACGGTCTTCAATCCGTGGCAGTACTGATACTGAGTACTGATTCCCGTCCCGGGACTCGATACTGCCTGTTATGACGGCCTCGGTCCCGGGCGGCGGACGCTTCGTTGGCAGAGCACGCGAGCTGGACGAGCTGCGCTCTTGGCTTGCCGAGGCGCGCGCCGGGCAAGGTCGGATGATCGTGCTGCGCGGTGAGCCCGGCGTCGGCAAGACACGACTGGTGGAGGAACTCGCCGTCATTGCGAAGGATGCCGGAATTCCGACGGCCTGGGGCCGCTGCTCGGCGGACTCGGGCGCACCGCCGCTGTGGCCGTTGCGGCGGGTCGTGGATCAGCTTCCGGGAGACCACCAGGAGCTCGCCGCCGAGAGCGAGGGCTTCACCCGCTCCCCCGAGGCGTCGGCAGCCGCACGATTCAAGCAGTTCGTCTGGCTCGCCGATGCGGTTGTCTCGGCGGCCGACGCGGCCGGCCTGTTGGCCATTGTCGAGGATCTGCATTGGGCAGACTCCGCAACGACGGCGGCGCTCAGCCACCTTGCTGCTGAACTCCGACGGTCGAAGGCGCTGGTAATCGCGACAGCGCGTACGGCACCCGAATCCGACCCGGTAGCCACGCTCCTGACTCGCCCAGGCGTGGAGCAGCGCCACGTCGCGGCTCTCGATCGCGACGAGATCGCCGACTACTTGCGCGCCGTGCAGCACGGCCCGATCGACGAGCGGTACGCCGATCTCGTGCTTCGCCAGACGGGCGGCAACAGCCTGTACGTGACCGCGGTAGCTCGATTGCTCGCCGAGCACGTGTCCCTTCGGTCCTTCGACGCGGACGAGGCTCGTTCTGGTCTTGCCGGACGGCCCGAACTGCTGGACCTGAGTCAGGAGCCGTTGGCCAGGGTCTCGGCCGAGTGCCGAGGGATGGTGGAGTGCGCCAGCGTTGGCGGGGAGGAATTCTCCGTCGTCGAACTCGCGCTTGCCGTCGACAGACCCCTCGAGCAGGTCATGGGGCTCGTCGATGAGGCTGTTCAGGCTGGCCTGCTCACCCGCCCTGCCGACGCACCGGGCGAGTGTCGGTTTGTTCACGCACTGGTGCGCGACGGCGTCTACGGCAGCGTTGACCGTGCCACCCGGTCCCGAGCGCACCGTGCCTGGGCCGCCGCCGTCAGGGCGAGTGATCGCCGGAATCTCGATCGGATCGCCGTCGTGGCGAACCACCTTACGCAAGGCGCCGCGACGCCGGCCGAGCGTGTAAGGGCATCGGAGTACGCGCGACGGGCCGGGTATGCCGCGCTAGCTGATCTGGCCTACGAGGAGGCGGCCGGACAGTTCAGATCCGCCCTGTACAGCTCCGCTATGGCCGGCGGTTCGACCGCTACTGAACGGGCCGAAGTCCTCCTCGATCTCGCCTTCGCCGAATACAGATCCGGCGCCTTCGGTGACTCACTGGAGCACTGTGCCGAGGCCGCCGACCTTGCCGAGAACGAGCAACGCTGGGATCTGCTCGCCCGCGCCGCGCTGCTTGTCGACGGTGTATACCCCCCTGGACTCGCAGGCACGCTGGTCAGCATGTGCCAGCGTGCGCATGCTCTGGTCCCAGCAGCCCAGCTCTCGGTGCGCGCGCAGCTGGAAGCTCGACTGGCTTATGCCGCAGCCGATGATGGTGACGTCAGCCGAGCCGAGCCGATGTCCGCAGCGGCGCTGGCTCTGGCCGAGCAGACCGACGATCCCGCAGCGTTGATCGCGGCCCTGCGGGCCAGGCACCAGGCGCTTGCTGGGCCTGGGAACGCCCGTGAGCGAATGGAACTGGGTGGCAAGGCGATCCAGCTTGCCGACCGCGGGGAGCAGCTCGCGGCGCTGTGGGGCCGGTTGTGGCAGATCGACTCGGCATTCGAAACGGGTGATCTGGTCGGCGTCGATCGTGGATTGGCTGGGCTGGGCCGGCTCGCCAATGAGCTTCGCTTTCCGTTGGCCCGCTGGCATGTACACCGGCTGCGAGCCGCCCGCGAGAGTTTGGTCGGTCGCTTCGCCATCGCCGAGGAGCAGGCGGACACGGCGCTGGGCCTGGCCGACGCACTTCAAGACCCGAGCGTCATCGGCCTACACGAGGCATTCCGCGTGTACCTGGCTCATCTGCGCGGTGAACCGCTGGACCTCGACGATGCGCCAGGTGAGTTCATCCGGGTGGGCGCCGAGATCCGAATGCCGATCGCGCTTGCATCGATGGCGCTCGCGATGGTCGCCGCCGGCGAGCGGGACGAGGCAGCCCGGATGGCACGTCAGTTCAGCGCGGAGGCTCGGCGATGGCCCAAGGATGCACGGTGGATCGTCGCCGTCGCCATCCTGGCCGATGTCGCGGCCGACGTCGAAGACTTAGATTCTGCTGAATTGCTGTACCCGATGCTGGCCCCCTACGCCCATCTGGCGGTCGCCGGTGGCGGAGGCACCGTGGCCTGTCAAGGTTCAGTGGCCCGGTATCAGGGCCGTCTCGCGGCCGTGTCGGGTCGGCTCGAGGAGGCCGAGACCCACCTGAAGGCCGCGATCACCTTCGAGGAGCAGATCGGGGCCCGACCGTTCGTGGCGTTGAGCCGGATGTATCTAGCCGACGTACTGCGGGCCAGAGGGGGACCCAAGAACCTGGCCACCGCGGGCACGGTTGCGCGCACCGCTCTGACCGCGATGCACGCGCTGGGCATGTCCGGCCGAGCCGAGGCCTGCCAACACATCCTCGATCGGATCGACTCCGACATGTTCGCGCGGACAGCCCTGACCCCGCGGGAACGCGAGATCGCCGGGCTCGTCGCCGAAGGACTGTCCAACCGGCACATCGCCGAGCGGCTGTTCGTCTCGGAGCGCACTGTCGAGACACACGTCAGCCATGTTTTGGCCAAACTCGGGGGCACATCGCGTATCGACATTGCCACCCAGGCCCTCGCCGGCCGCTCGTCGACGAAGCGCAGCTAGTGCCCAGCCAGATGCCGGCGGGCATCAGCGGTGATCGGACGGGTGAAGTCCTGCTTACCACTGCTCGGCTCGTGCTGCGGAGTTGGCTCCCGGAGGACTTACCGGCATTTGCGGCGCTCAACGCCGACCCCGAGGTCATGCGCTATCTCGGCGCACCCCTCACAAGCGGCCAGGCAGAACAGTTGGCCAGCGACATACAGGACCGCTTCGTGCAGCGCGGCTTCGGCATGCTGCCGGTCGAGCGTCGAGATGACGGCGCGTTTCTAGGGATCTCTGGGATCAACTACACGCCCTGGTACCCGGATGAGGAGATCGGCTGGCGATTCGCTCGCGAGCACTGGGGGCACGGGTATGCCACTGAATCGGCAGCCGCTTGGATGTCCTGGGCCTTCACCGATCTCGGCGTGCCACGGCTCATTTCAGTCACCGACCTACCGAACGCGCGCAGCATCGCGGTGATGCGCCGACTCGGGATGGTCTTCGATCACGAGGCCGAACTCGAAGATGAAGCCGAGGTTGGCGGCGAGCGCTTCCGGGCGGTAATCCACTCGATCACCGCCGAGCGGTGGCGGCGCCTGGTGCACTAGTCAAGGTCGCGGGCGTCCGCGGCGTAGATCGCCGACCGCCGGCCGGGCGTTGGCGTCCTCCTTCAGCCGTGCGGACGACTCCAACTGCCAGGGGACGTTCGTCACCATCACGCCGGGCTGGAAGAGCAGCCGGCCTTTGAGCCGTAGCGCGCTCTGGTTGTGCAGCAACTGCTCCCACCAGCGGCCGACGACGTATTCGGGGATGAACACCACGAC
>JALZIX010000164.1 GCA_030860025.1 Actinomycetota bacterium | reverse complement strand
GTCCTTGTTGGGCAACAACAGATCGACCGATGCGACATCGGCGAGAAACCTCGTTTCTCCATACGCGCGCAGCGGCGCCACCGATCCGGGATCGACTGACACTGTGCGGCCAAGCGCTTTGGCCCGGGCGATCACGGCACGCACGACGGGACCGGTGGCTGGATCGAACATCGAGTACCCAGAGACATGCAGATGCCGGTGAGCCGCGATCAGCTCGTCGGTCACGTCGGTCGCACACAAGGCGCGGTTGGCGCCTCGGTCACTGGCCATGCTGCGTTCGCCGTCCGGGCCTACGATCGCGACGATCGCTCCCGTACGAGCCTGGTTGACCGCTCGCAGGGACACTTGGACGCCGGCCGCACGGAGTGGGCCGATGACCGCACCGGCGTCGTCCTGACCTACACATCCCACCAGTGTCGTGGACATCCCCAGCCGGGTCAGTCCGAGTGCAACGTTCGCCCCGGCGCCGCCCGGCCGCTGCCGAATCTCGGCCGCCACGTCCGTGCCGTATTCGATGGGCCGATCGGGACGCACCAGGACATCAAGGTTGACGTCCCCCATGACGAGCACATCATGGGACGCGGCGCGGGACATGTCAGCCGGCAAGGGCCGAATGCTGCACGGCGATCTCGGCGGCCAGCGCGGCGTTCCTTAGCACGAGGTCGACGTTGACCTCCCGGGTCCGGCCCCGGCTTGCAGTGTGCAGGCGTTCGAGGATGTACGGGGTGACCGATTTCCCGCTGATGCCGGCTTCGGTCGCAGCGCCTATGGCGTAGTTGAGGACGGTGTCGTGCAAGCCCGGCTCGAGCTGTGCCTCGACGGGCAGGGGGTTGGCCACGACGAGGGCGGCGCAGGAGAACCCGGCGCCGGCGGCGAAGATCTTCGCGACTTCTTCAGGCGTCTCGCAGCGCCAGTCCACCGGTGATCCTGAATCTGACACGTAAAAACCGGGAAAGGCGTCGGTCTGGTAGCCGACGACACCTACCGAGAGGGTTTCCAGCCGCTGCAGCGTGGCTGGCACGTCCAGGATCGACTTAACCCCGGCGCAGACGACGATGATTCTGGTCGTGGCCAGCGCGGAGAGGTCCGCCGACTCGTCGAAGCTCTCGCTGGCTCCTCTGTGCACGCCGCCGAGTCCGCCGGTGGCGAAGACCGAGATTCCCGTTGCATGGGCTAGCGCCGCGGTACTGGCCACGGTGGTGGCGCCGCTGAGGCCGAGTCCGGCTGCCATGGGCACATCCCGGATGCTGAGCTTCGGCAGATCGGCCTCGGAGCATATCCGCTCCAGTTCCGCATCGGACAGGCCGATGTGGGCCACCCCGTCGAGTACTGCAACGGTGGCCGGAACCGCACCGTGGTGTCGTACGAGAGCCTCGAGTTCTCGGGCGGTATCGAGGTTGCCGGGGTGCGGTAGCCCATGGGCCAACAGGGTGCTTTCCAAGGCCACGACCGCGCCGCCCTCGGCCAAAGCCTTCGCCACGTCGGGGCGACAATCGATCGCGACCACACCTCAGGCTAGTGGCCGGTGTTGCGGGTGGAGGAGGCTGGCATCATGGTGCGCGTGACGAGAACCGAGACCATCGAGCGCCCTGATACCAGGGATCAGGAGACCAGCACGCCCGACGAGGTCTTCCACTACGTCAGGAAGAACAAGATCGCCGAGAGCGCCGTCCTTGGCTCCATGGTGCAGGCGCTGTGCGGTGAGATCTTTCCGGTCACCAAGACACCCAAACCGGGCAGCCCGGTCTGCGAGCCGTGCAAGGAGATCTACGCACGGCTACGCAAGGACTGAGCGGACTGAGCCGCCGGCCGGGTCAGACCCCCATGGCTGCCCAGTCGCCGAAGATGGCGATGCTCAGCCCGGTGCTTGACTGGATGTTGACGAACAGCGTGCGACCGTCCGGACTGAACGTCGAGCCGGCGAATTCGTCGCCACCGATATCGGTCCCCCTCGGGATCAGGTTCCGAGCGATGTCGAACAGCACGCCACTCGGGGTCAATCCGCGCAACCAGTTGCCGTTGCTGCCGTCCTCGCAGATCACGAGAACGCCGCTTCTGGTCGTGATGTTGTCCGGGAAGTCGAGCACATCCGGTCCCGGCGAGACGTAGACCAGCTCCAGTTCCTGGCTCAGGGTGTGGTAGGCAAAGATTTGGCCGAATCCGTTTCCAAAGCCTGGGAACGGCACCGCTGGGTCTCCGCGCGTCCACGGGGCGCGATCGCCGCCGCCCTGGGTCGACACGAAGTACACGATGTCGCTGTCGTACGCGGCGCCCTCGAGTCGGGAGAAGTAGGCGGCACCCTGAACCCAGCCCTGCTCGGCCACTGCGTGGATCGCCTCGTCGTTGGTCACGGTCGGCCTCGTGCCCCGCCGGTTCATGGGGAACGTCGGGTCCGCGTCGTCAATCTCTACCCATTCGACGGGGACCCGCACACCGACTTGCTTGGCTGCCTCGAGCCGCGCCTCCGGAACACCCCGCACGGCCAGCATGTACAACCGACCACCGTCGCGCAACCGGCGGGTCGGTCCGGGCCGGCGCGGGGGAACGTAGCGGTAGAAGCCGCTGGGGAAACCGAAGTCGTCCTCGGTCAGGTAGAAGACGTCCTCCCTCGGGGAGTAGGCGATCGCCTCGTGCGAGAACCGACCCGCTGCCCGGACGGGTTCAGCCGTCGACACGTCGTCGGAGGGTACTTCAAAGCAGTAACCGTGCGGCTTCTGCAGCAGTGCGTTGGCCTCGTACGTGGTCGGGGGATCATCGCCACGGTTGAAGTCGTCGAAGACGTCGGGGCCGTTGATCGTTTCCTCACAGGTCACCCAGCTGCCCCAGGGCATCGGCCCGCCGGCGCAGTTACCCATGGTGCCGGTGAGGCTGGCCCGGGATGCGAGGACGATCCCTTCCCCGGTGACGAGCGTGTTGATCGTCCCCCCGGCAGCCGCGGAATCGTAAGGAGGCGGGGTTGGGGCCAGGAGGGGGCCTGGGCCTAGAATCTCGTGGTTGCGCACCAACACGGACGCACCGTTGGGCCCCGCGAATGCCGCCATTCCGTCGTGGCGTCCGGGCACCGGTATGCCGCCTTGGAATGTGTCAACGATGGCGTGCTGGAACGAGCGGTAGGACAAGAAGGCCGGTAGCGCGAGCCGGACCACGCCGTCGCGCAGGTCAGGCTGCTCAACCAGTGCCGGTCCTGCGGTTGCACTCGGAGCGGCATGGGCCTGTCGGGCGAAGAATCCGGCGAACGGGCCCGAGATGGCGACTACCGCTCCCGCCTTGAGAACGGTGCGTCGATCGACCTGGCTCATGCAAATTCCTCCTGGATAAATGACTTCTCATGCGAGCGATCGAAACGTACTCCGCTCCGGACTTCGCTGGAAGGTGCAGCGCCGACGCCAACGGGCTGCCGCAGAACTCAATGGTCCGGCGACAGCCCGTCGGGATGTCAGGAGTGG
>JALZIX010000149.1 GCA_030860025.1 Actinomycetota bacterium | reverse complement strand
ATCGGGCTGCCGGTCGACAAGGTGCTGGCGGTCATCGCGATCGTGCTCGTACCCGTCGCCATCGGGATGTACGTACGAAGTCGCGCCCCTGACTTCGCTCAACGCATGGAGCGGCCGGTCAAGATCGGATCCGCCGTCGTCCTGGCGGCGGTCATCGTCGTCGCACTCGTCGGCGCGTGGGATGTCTTCCTGGACAACGTCGTAGCCGTCGGCACCGTGTCGGTCATTCTCTGCACGCTGAGCCTGATCATCGGCTACTGGGTGCCGCGTCTGGCCCGCGTGAACCGCGCTCAATCCATCGCGTCAAGCTTTGAGGTCGGCGTACACAACGCCACCCTCGCCATCACGATCGCGGTCACCGTCCTGGACAGCACCGAGCTGTCGGTGGCCCCAGCGATGTACGGACTGCTGATGTTCTTCCCGGCCGCGCTCGCCGGATTTCTGTTCTCCCGCCGCTCCAATCAGGCAACTGCGCGCAGTGAGACGAGGTAGAACGCGTCTCACCCTCAAACCGGCGTCGGAATGCGGGGTGAGACGCGCTCTACCTCGCTGACGACGGGCCGCGGGCCAGCTAGTGACCTGTCGCAGCGCTCGGAGGAGCCGGTCAGCCGCCGATAACTACCGCTCGGCGACTATGAGCCGCCTTCCGTTGCGATTTGGCGGGGGGTTTGAGCACGATGCGGGCGGGCTATTACACCGCTGTAACAGCCGGCTTTAGGGGGAGGCCCTCATGCATCGCTCTGTCCGCTTGACCGCAATCGGCGCCGTTCTGGCGCTCACCACCACCGCCTGCCTCGGCGCGGACCCGGCCGAGGACGCCGACACCGCGCGCAACCAGGACGCGACCGAGGTCTCCCTCACGATCGCGGCCAACGCAGTCGCCGGCGGCAAGAACGCCGAGGAGGCCGACTGGATCGAGAACTACGTGATCCCGACCTTCATCGAGCAGCAAGCCGAGGACGGCGTCGAGGTCACCATCGAATTCCAATCCTCGGGCGTGGATGACGAGGAGTACAAGAGCCGGATCGCGCTGGACCTGCGTACCGGCAGCGGCGCGGACATCGTCTCCATCGACGGCATCTGGGTCGGTGAGTTCGCCGAGGCCGGTTACATCCAGCCGCTGACCGACGTCGTCGGCGGCGACCTGGTCGACGAGTGGGACGGCTGGGAGCAGATCAACGAGGCGGTCCAAGCCAACATGTCGTTCAACGAAGAGCGGTACGGCATCCCCGCCGGATCCGACGGCCGCGTCCTGTTCTTCAACAAGGACCTCTTCGCCCAGGCGGGACTACCCGAGGACTGGCAGCCCACCAGTTGGGAGGAGATCCTCGAAGCCGGCCGAGCCCTGCAGGCGCTCCCCGGCGTCACACCGATCCAGCTCAATGCCGGTACGGCAATGGGCGAGGCCACCACGATGCAGGGCGCGCTGCCGCTGCTGGTCGGCACCGGTGCGGAGATCTACGGCGACGACGAACTCTGGCAGGGCGATACGCAGAACATCCGCGACGTCCTCGGCTTCTACAGCGAGATCTACTCCTCCGGCCTGGGCGACCCGACCCTGCAACAGGAAGCCCAGGGACGGGACAAGTCCTTCGCCGAGTTCGCCGCCGGCCAGATCGGGATTCTGATGGAGGGTGACTACTTCTGGCGCTCGGTGATCGAGCCGACCGCCGGAGTCGCGCCGATGGCCAACCGGGACGAGGCGGTCCAAGCCAACATGTCGTTCAACGACGAGCGGTACGGCATCCCCGCCGGCTCCGACGGCCGCGTCCTGTTCTTCAACAAGGACCTCTTCGCGCAGGCCGGACTGCCCGAGGACTGGCAGCCCACCAGCTGGGAGGAGATCCTCGAAGCCGGCCGAGCCCTCCAGGCACTTCCCGGCGTGACCCCGATCCAGCTCAATGCCGGTACGGCGATGGGCGAGGCAACCACGATGCAGGGTGCGCTCCCGATGTTGGTCGGCACCGGCGCGGAGATCTACTCCGACGAGGAAGCGAAGTGGCAGGGCGACACGCAGAGCATCCGCGACGTCCTCGGCTTCTACAGCGAGATCTACTCCTCCGGCCTTGGCGATCCGACTCTGCAACAGGAAGCCCAGGGACGCGACAAGTCCTTCGCCGAGTTCGCGGCCGGCCAGATCGGGATCCTGCTCGAGGGCGACTACTTCTGGCGTTCGGTGATCGAGCCGACCGCCGGCGTCGCGCCCATGCCCACCCGTGACGAGTCGGTCGGGTACGCCATGGTGCCGGCGATGGAGCCCGGGGCCGGGATCAACGGCCAGGACTTCGTGAGCATGTCCGGTGGCGGCGGGCGGGTCCTCAACCCGGCCACCGAATTCCCGCAGCAGGCCTGGGAACTCCTAGCGTTCATGAACTCCGCCGAGGCCACCAAGGAACTCGTCGGTGACGGCGCCCGGCTCACCCAGCGCGATGACGTCAACTCCGAGATCCTGTCCAACGACCCGCTGCTGTCCTTCATCGCCGAGGAGGTCGTGCCGCTGTCTGCCTACCGGCCTGGTCTGGCCGTCTACCCAGAGGTCTCCCTGGCCCTGCAGCAGGCGACCCTCGACGTAGTCACCGGCATGACCCCTGAGGACGCGGCCGCGGCCTATCAGGCGGCGCTCGAACAGGTGCTCGGTGGCGCAGACGACATCGTCAGCGACTGAGGCAGGCACCCCCGGCGGAGCGGACCCTCCCGCGGCGACCAGCGGGAGTCGGGATCCGGCCGCCGGGGGTGACGCGGATGTCGTCGGGCTGGGGAAGTGGCGCGCTTCGGCGTTCGTCGCGCCCGCGATGGTGCTCGTCGCGATCTTCCTGGTCTTCCCGGCGCTATGGACCCTCTACATCGGGGTCACCAACTACCGGCTGACCGGAGTCCAGGCTCGGGTGCCGGAGTTCGTCGGGCTCGAGAACTACCAGCAGGCCGTGACCGACGCGAACTTCCTGAACTCGTTGTGGCTCACCCTGATCTTCGTCCTGTTCTCCGCGGTGATCGGGCAGAACGTGCTGGGCTTCGCGTTGGCCTGGCGACTGCAGGAGGCCCGCGGGTGGGTGAAGGGCCTGGTCCAGTCGCTCGTGCTTCTCGCCTGGATCCTGCCGAGCTCGATCGTCGCCTTCCTGTGGATCGCCTTGCTGGACAGGGACTCCGGGACGTTGAACGCCCTGCTGGGTACGCCGGGCCTTGCCTGGCTGATCGAGTACCCGATGGCCTCGATCATCGTCTTCAACATCTGGCGGGGTACGGCCTTCTCGATGCTGCTCTATTCCGCCGCGCTGGCGTCCGTACCACCCTCGCAGTTGGAGACTGCGACGCTGGTCGGGGCCAGTCGCTGGCAGACGTTGCGCGACGTCGTGTTTCCGCACGTACGAGGCCACGTCCTGACCAACACGCTGCTGATCAGCCTGTGGACCTTCAACGACTTCACGCCGTTCCTCATCACCGCCGGCGGGCCGAACGGCCGTACCGAGATCCTGCCGGTCTACATCTACAACACCGCGATCACCGGTGGCCAGATGGGCTATGGGGCTGCGGTGTCGTTGATCATGCTGGTCATCAACCTGATCATTGCGATCT
>JALZIX010000129.1 GCA_030860025.1 Actinomycetota bacterium | reverse complement strand
CGCTCTGATCGCCTCGATGAGTCGCTGCGCCGTGTCCTGCTGATCCGGGATGCCGCGTCCGCGGTATCCGAGGACGAGGTCATCCCCGTCGAGTTGGCCGGCGTCACCACCATGTTGTCGCGTTCCTCGGTGCGCTGGGTCGAGGCGCAGGGCGACTACGCCCGGCTGCACACGCGCGAGGACAGTCACCTGGTACGGATTCCGTTGTCCACCCTCGAGGAGCGCTGGTCCGGGGCGGGCTTCGTGCGGATCCACCGCTCCTACCTCGTCGCCCTGCGGTTGATCACCCAGCTGAGGCTGACCTCGAGCGGTTACGTGGTCATCGTCGACGACCGCGAGCTGCCCGTGAGCCGCCGGCACACCCGTGAGCTGAAGGACCGCCTTGTCCGTACGGCCAAGGCCGGATGGACTCGCTAGCGCGCGAGGGAGGGCAACCTCCCAAGCGGGTCAGGGTCGACCTGGCCGGGCGGGGGACTCGGCGCCCCGGGTACTCCCGTCAGGAACTCGAGGAACAAACCCAGGTCGGTGAGGTGCTGATCCGCGGTCTGGTCCGGGCGCAGCTGGCGTTGGCGCTGAGCCTCGCCGGGGTCGTGATCCTGCTGCTGGGCAGCCTGCCCGTCCTCTTTGCGCTGTTCCCGGCACTCTCGGATGTGTCCTTGCTCGGCCTGCGCCTTCCGTGGCTGCTGCTCGGCGTACTGGCCTATCCGTTGCTGTACGTGGTGGGCCGAGTGCACGTCCGCCAGGCGGAGCGGATCGAGGACGACTTCGGCAAGGCAGTGGGTACGGACATATGAGCGGGAGTCCGTACGCGCTGGTGGCCATCGTCATTGTCACCGCGCTGACGATCGGAATCGGTACGTACGGGCTGCGGTTCTCTCGTACGACCTCGGACTTCCTGGTGGCCAGCCGCACGGTGAGTCCCGGCTGGAACGCCTCCGCGATCGGCGGTGAGTACCTTTCGGCTGCATCGTTTCTCGGTGTCGCCGGGCTGGTGATGAAGTACGGGGCCGATGTCCTCTGGTATCCGGTGGGATTCGCTGCCGGTTACCTGGCCCTGCTGCTGTTCGTGGCCGCTCCACTGCGCCGATCCGGCGCGTTCACGCTGCCTGACTTCGCAGAGGCTCGACTCGGATCCCGCACGCTGCGCCGCTGGGCAGTGTTCTTCGTCGTGGTGATCGGCTGGCTCTACCTTCTGCCGCAGCTGCAGGGCGCGGGCCTGACGCTGCGCACGCTGACCGGGGCACCGTACTGGGTGGGCGCCGTCGTCGTCGGCATCGTGGTGACCCTCAACGTCGCCAACGGCGGCATGCGGTCGATCACCTTTGTGCAGGCTTTTCAGTACTGGCTCAAGCTCACCGCGATCGCGATTCCGGCGTTCTTCCTGCTCATCGTCTGGCAATCCGGTGGTCTGGGGCAGTTGACCGGGGACCAGCCGCCGAGCTTCGAGGAGGCGACGACGGTGCGGGTCGACACGTCGGTCACCGCTGTCGCGGACGAGCCGCTGCTCGTGCGTGCACAGGGGACGGTGGACGGCAGCGAGGTCGACGGGCCGCTGAGCTGGGCCCCTGGCGAGCACGAGGTTGCCGCCGGCACGGTGCTGGTCTTCCCGGCCGGCGCGGAGGTGCCGCACGTCAGTGATCTGCCGGCGCTGTCCGGCGACACCTGGGCCACGCCGTTGGGCACCGGCGGCGGCAGCCCCGATCACCCACTGTTCGCGACGTACTCGCTGATCCTCGCCACGTTCCTCGGCACGATGGGCCTGCCGCACGTGCTCGTCCGCTTCTACACGAACCCGGACGGTCGCGCGGCCCGCCGTACGACGTTGATCGTGTTGGCCCTCCTGGGCGTCTTCTACCTCTTCCCGACCTTGTACGGCGCGCTCGGCCGGCTCTACGTGCCGCAGTTGCTGATCACCGGGCAGACCGACGCCGTGGTTCTGTTGCTCCCCGGCGCAGCGCTCGGCGGTGTGCTCGGCCAGATCCTCGGCGCTCTCGTGGCCGGAGGGGCGTTCGCCGCGTTCCTGTCCACGGCATCCGGGTTGCTCGTGTCGGTGTCCGGGGTGCTGTCCACCGACGTCATCGGGCGCGGCTCGGTAAGGGACTTCCGCCGGGCGGCCGCCGTCGCCGGAGTAGTGCCACTGGTGATCGCGGCCCAGATCGACCGGCTGGACGTCTCCCAGGTCGTGGGCCTGGCCTTCGCCGTGGCGGCGTCGACGTTCTGCCCGTTACTGGTGCTCGGCATCTGGTGGCGAAAGCTCACCGATGTGGGCGCATTGGCCGGGGTACTGGCCGGGGGTGCGCTGTCCCTCACCGCCGTCCTGATCACGGTCTTCGGCGGGGAGTTGAGTGGTTGGCCAGGGGTCCTGCTCGCCCAGCCGGCAGCGTGGACTGTGCCGCTTGCCTTCGCAGTCATGATCGTGGTGTCGCGGCTCACCGTCTCCCGGGTCCCGCCGAACATAGGCCGGACCATGCTCCTGTTACACGCACCTGAGTCCCTAGGTCTTGGCCGGCAGACACCCAACTGATCTTGTTCGGAGTGTTCGTACGAGATGGTTCGACCGCCCGGTCACTTGTTCGCAAGACGTCGGAGTGCGGTCTTCGCCATTCCGGCAATCTGCTCATCCCCGGTGTCCTGGGCCCGCCGAAAGGCCTTTCGGGCTTCCTCGAGGTCGTCCAGTGCCTCGAGTGCCCCGCCGAGGTTGAACGCGGCGGCAGGGTACATCTCGAGGTCTGGGTCAACGACGAGACGAAGAGCGTCCCGCGCGCCGGCGTGATCGTTTTGCAGCGCCAACATTTCGCCCAGCCAGTACGCCGACCGCTGCACGGCCGGACCACTCCCGAGGTCCATGCCCTTCCGGAACGCCTCCTGCGCAGCTGTCGTGTCACCCTGCTTCTTCAACAGGAGCCCTAGTTTCTCCGCTGCTCCGCCCACGATCATGGGCATACCGGATTCGATCGCTCGCTCAAAGGCCGACCGGGCGCCGTCCGGGTCGCCGAGGTCGACGAGAACGAGCCCGAGCGCATGTGCCGCTACCGCCGCATACGGTGCCTCGCCGAGCTCGATGGTCCGTCGGTAGGCATCCCTCGCTTCGGGGAGGTCGCGGGTACGCAGGCATGCGTCGGCCAGACCGTACGTCGCCTCGGGGGCTGGATGCGCACCGCCGGCGGAGACCGCAAGCCGGAACGCCCGTTGTGCTCCGGTGAAATCACCTTCGCCGACGAGGAAACGTCCGTAGCTCAGGGCGGTCTCGGCGGCCTCAGGTGCGCGAGCGACCACGAGATTTTCCATCGCACGCCACATGGTCGCGGGGTCATGGTCGGCCCAGCCGTCCCCGTGCGTCGCCGCAGCTTCGGACTGAGCCGCAGGCTGGGGTTGTGCGCCGCTGTCCGATGACTGCTGCGCGGGCAGCAGTCGGAGCCGCTCGTCGGCTTTCGCCGCGTACACGGTGTGCCCCGAGTCGATGGCGAACTGGTACGCCCGTCGGGCCCCGTCTGGGTCGCCCTGTGCCGTGAGCAGGACTCCGAGGTTGAACGCGGCGACCGGAGCACCCTGTGGCGTGCCCTCGGTTACGGCCTTTTCCAGGGACGTGCGCGCCAGGGTCGCGTCGTCGCCATGCTGGCCCGGGCCGGGGGCAGCGAGCAGCCGGCCGAGGTGCTGGGCCGCCGCCGGTGCGTAGTCGACATGACCCGAGTCGATGGCCACCTGGAACGCGTGCTGGGCGCCTTCGCGCGCGCCTTGCCCGGCCAGGAGCACGCCGAGTTCGACGGCCGCGAACGGGGCCGTCTGTGGATGGCCAGCGGCAACTACCCGCTCGAAGGCTGCCCGGGCACCGGCGACGTCGGCTTCTCCGAACAGCAGCAAGCCGAGTTCGACCTGCGCTTGAGTGCCGTGCTCGGTGTGGCCGGAGGCGACCACACGCTGGAACGCGGCGCGCGCCCCTGAGGTGTCCTGCTGGGCCTTCAGCAGCGTTCCCAGCAGGTTGCCGGCCCGCGGAGCGACATCGGGATCCTCGGACTCGGCCGCCAGGCGGAGAGTCTTTCGTACGTCGAGGTCGTCACCCAGCGTTCGGGCGACGATCCTGAGGTTCTTGTCGGCGGTCGGATAGTGCGAATGGCCCGGCTCGGTCACCTTCAACCAGGCGCGCACCGCGCCGCTGAAATCCTTGACCCGGTACAGCATGTACCCTAGCCAGCCCGCCGCTCGCTGGCCGGCCTCGCTGTGCCCGAGGTCGATCGCGTGTTGGAAGGCCCGCCGGGCGCCTTCTATGTCGCCCAGTTGCTCCAGCACCAGCCCGAGGCCTTCGGCGGCCTGCGGGGCGTACTCCGCGTGCTGGGAGTCGATGGCCCGCTGGTAGGCGCGCTGAGCCGCTTCGTGCTGGTGGCGGGCGAACAGCGTGCTGCCGAGATACACCGCAGCCCTTGGCGCCGTCTCTGGATGATC
>JALZIX010000118.1 GCA_030860025.1 Actinomycetota bacterium | reverse complement strand
CAACTGCTCCAGGCGGGTCCAGTCGGAGACGGGCAGTGACTGGGTCTGGTCGGCGCTGACCATTAGCTGAGGCTAGCGCGGTTACGGTCGAGTGAACCTGGTGCAGCTCATTTCGGTCCCTGACAGCTGCACACGGTTCACTCGATGCCAAGTTTGGTCCGGAGCAGCCGTCGGGTTGCTTGGATCTGGGCCACAACTGCGCTCGGGTCGTCGCGCAGCTGGCGCCAGGTGAAGCGCAGCACCGTCCAGCCCGCTGCAGTGAGCGCGTTTTGTCGCTGCCGATCGCGCTCGAAGGCGTCGCGATCGCCGTGAAAGGCGAATCCGTCGATTTCGACGATCAGCTTCACGTCGTCAAAGACAAGGTCCGGGCGAAATGTTCGACCATCGATTACCAGCTCGACGTTCGCCCGCCAGTCGTTGAGACCGGCCGCGATGAGCGCACGATGGGTAACTCGTTCGGCTTCAGAATGCGGGTTTGTGACGCTCTCACGGACCGCTGCTCGAGCCGTTGCCCATCCCCGCCGATGGGATCCTCGCTCAAGGGCTGCCTGGAGGGACCCCAGTTGAAGCCACCTGCCCTGTGCCATGCGGTGCAGAAGCTCGTTGCAACCCTGGGCGGCCAGATCCACCGCTGTTCGATGTGCCTTGGTGATGAGGATGCCGTTATGGCTGGTGATGTCACGTCGGTGAACTGTCCCCCGGACGACGCATGCCGCTGACTGATGTGACAGACGTCGGGTCATCGGAATGACAACGCCGATGGTGGCCTTGAGCTCGTCGAGGTCTCCAGCCCAGACAGCGGCAGCGCCGCCGGTGATGACTGCATCGTCGCCAGCCCACATCCACACGGCTCGAATGAGCTGGCGGCCATGGAGCGCGGACTCCACGTCGGCTGTCCTCGCTTCGGTTAGGTAGACGGTTGGCAAGACCCGTTGCCAACGGCCGTGCCTTAAGTGGCCGTCAACAGTTGTACGAGCAAGCCCCGCGGCCAGAGCCTGATCCCGGCGGATCAGCCGGTCCTGGAACCGAAGCAGTTCAGCCATTGATAACCGGGTGGCCAGCGCCACCATCCCGATTTGCACCACTCCATCCGACCCCAGGGCAGGAACCCCGGGGCCAACCTCAGGTGGCGTGTGGATGCCGTACGGCCATGTGGAATCCGCGTCGAGTGAACCTTCTGCAACCCCGAGGGCCCGGAATCAGCTGCACACGGTTCACTGAACGGCGCCAGATGTGAGGATGGACGTTGATGACCTCCGCAGCGGACTCTTTGCTCAGCGTTACTCCTACCGAGCAACTGCGCGACCAGGCCCGGCAGGCACTCGACCGCTGCGGGGTCAGCCTCCCGGCCGAGGCCCCGCAGAGAATCCAGGCCCGTACGCCGATCACCGGTGAGGACCTGTTCGGGTATCCGATGGCCTCAGCGGATGACGTTTCAGCCGCAATCGGGGCCGCCCGGACCGCGTTCTCGGAATGGCGGGTGGTGCCGGCACCGGTACGCGGGGCCGTGGTCAAGCGGTTCGGCGCGCTGGTGACCGAGCACAAGGCAGATATCGCCGAGCTGATCAGTATCGAGGTCGGCAAGATCGCGTCCGAGGCCCTCGGCGAGGTGCAGGAGGTCGTCGACATCTGCGACTTCGCCGTCGGCCTGTCCCGACAGCTGGACGGCCGGACGATGCCCTCGGAGCGACCCGGGCACCGGCTGATGGAGACCTGGCACCCGCTCGGCGTCGTCGGCGTCATCTCGGCGTTCAACTTCCCGGCCGCGGTGTGGTCGTGGAACACCGCACTGGCCCTGGTCTGTGGTGACACCGTCGTGTGGAAGCCGTCCCCGCTCGCCCCTCTCACCGCTGCTGGCTGCTCCGCCTTGTTGGATCGAGCCGCAGCCGACTGCGGTGCGCCGGGCAACCTCAACGTCTTGGTTGTCGCTGACGCGGAGGCGGGTGCGGCGCTGGTCGACAGCCCGGACGTGGCCCTGCTGAGTGCGACCGGATCCGAGCGCATGGGCGCGCAGGTCGGTCCGCGGGTCGCGGCGCGTTTCGGCCGGTCGCTGCTCGAACTCGGCGGCAACAACGCAGCCATCGTCACCGGGTCGGCGGACCTCGATATTGCCGTACGCG
>JALZIX010000086.1 GCA_030860025.1 Actinomycetota bacterium | reverse complement strand
GAGCCGCAGTCGTCGATCCGGTTGCGCAGGCTGTCCGGTGAGAACCCGCCGAACACCACCGAATGCGGCGCCCCGATCCGCGCGCAGGCGAGCATCGCGATCGCCGCCTCCGGGATCATCGGCAGGTAGATCATCACCCGGTCACCGGTCTCGACGCCCAACTCGGTCAGCGCGTTGGCCGCCTTGCATACCTCGGCGGTCAGCTCGGCGTAGGTGATCGTGCGCTTGTCACCCGGCTCGCCCTCGAAGTGGATCGCCACCTTGTCCCCCAGGCCAGCGGTGACATGCCGATCCAGGCAGTTGACTGCCACGTTGAGCTTGCCGCCGACGAACCATTGTGCAAACGGCGGCTGCCAGTCCAACGTGGTGTCCCACTTCTGCGCCCAGTCGAGCCGCTCGGCCTGCTTCTCCCAGAACGCGAGGCGGTCGGTCGAAGCCTCGTCGTAGGCCTGCGTGGTGACGTTGGCCTGCGCGGCCAGGGACTCCGGAGGGTCGAAGTGGCGGGTCTCATGACTCAGGTTCGACAGGGCAGGATTCTCGGTCAACGGATCTCCTCGGCTCCTACGGAAAAGCACTCCGGACCGAACCTACCTACGCCACCACGCCCGCCGCCATGACGAGGCGGTCAGTGGCGTCCTACGGGCGGCGAAACGCCGCCCAGTCGACCGGCCGTACGGTGGGGTCGTGACCGCCGGGGGCGCGCCCAGTGAGGAGGTCCTCGACTCCGCCGAGGACGCCGCAGGCCGCAGAGCCACGCCCGGGCCGCGTCGCGTGGCCGGGGCACTCGTGCTCGTCGCAGCAGTCGTTGCCGGCCTGTTCGCCTTCCAGGCGCTGCAGCCCGATCCCGTCCGGGATCAGACGCAACCTAGCGCGACCTCGACCTCAGCCACGAGCCGGGCCGACCCGTCGCTCGTCGACGACTCAGCGCGCCGGCTGACCGGCGATACCGGGATCGGCGGCGCCCGGAGCTTCTCCACCGCGATCCGGGCGGCCACCGCCGTAGTCCGTGACCTGTGCCGCAGCGACATCCCGTCCTGGGCGGCGACGCTGGTCACCTCGGACGAGAGCTACGAGCGAGCCACGTTCCTGATGACGCCGGCCAACCGCAGGTACGGCACTTTCGTCGTTCAAGTTGAGCTGACCTGGTCGGCGGACAGGTATCTCTACGCGGCGGTCGCCGGGCATGTGGAGCGGTGCGTCTGAAGGAAACCGCCAGCCCTAGACTGCTCGGGTGACCATGAGTTCGCCGGCCGGCCCGGACCCCGCTGCCAGCCCGACTGACCCACCCATTGGCGCCTTGTTCAGCGCAGCCAGTGAGCACATGTCGACGCTCGTCCGCGGCGAGATCGAGCTCGCCAAGGCCGAGATCGCGACGTCAGCCAAGCGCGGCGGCATCGGTGTTGGGCTGTTCGGCGCCGCCGGCGTACTGCTGTTGTTCTCGGTGACGTTCCTGTTCGTTGCCCTCGCGGAGGGGCTGGTCGCGCTCGGCCTGGCCCGCTGGCTGTCCTACTTGATCGTCTGGGCCCTGTTCGTGATCCTGGCCGGGCTGCTGGCGCTCATCGGTGTTCGCCTGCTGAAGAAGGTCAAGGCTCCTGCGCGCACGATCGAGACGTTGAAGGACTCAAAGGAGCTTCTCGCGCGCGAGCCCCCCGGCAGGCGCGTGGCGGAGTTCTCGCACAACCACTGATGACGTCTCACTGCCGTCGGGCGAGCAGCCGATGAATCCACGCCGAGCCGATCGCCCCGATGCCAGCTCGGTCCTCATCGAGGGGCCTTGGACGCACCACGACTACTCGACCAATGGGGTGCGACTCCACGTGGCTGAGGCCGGCAGCGGGCCGCTGATCCTGCTGCTGCACGGATTCCCGCAGTTCTGGTGGGCGTGGCGGCATCAGATCGTGGCGCTCGCCGATGCCGGATACCGAGTCGTAGCACCGGATCTGCGCGGTTTCGGGGCCAGTGACAAGCCGCCCCGCAGGTACGACGTGATGACCACGGCCGGAGACGTGGCCCGCTTGGTCAGCGCGATGGGCGCGAAGGAGGCCACTGTCGTCGGGCATGACCTCGGCGGCAGCCTGGCCTGGACTGTTGCCCGGTTCCGGCCCGATGTCGTACGTCGACTCGTCATCCTCTCTGCTCCGCATCCGCGCCGGTGGCGGGCCGCTCTGATCAGTGACTTCAAGCAGTTCGCGGCAAGCAGTCACGTGTTCCGGTTCCAGGCTCCGCGCCTCCCCGAGCAGCGGCTGACCCGGGACAACGCTGCCGAAGTCGGCAGGATGATGACCGAGTGGGCTGGAGAGAACTGGGTGTCCACAGCGGACTTTGCGCAGGCTCGGGAGAGATACCAGCAGGCCATGCTCATTCCGCAGGCCTCCTACGGTGCGGTGGAGCACTACCGCTGGGCCGTGCGCTCGCTGCCCCGCCCCGACGGCATCGCCTACACGCGGCGGATGTCCATTCCGGTCGGGATGCCCACATTGCAGATGCACGGGGCCCAGGACACCCGCGTCCTGCCGACCACTGCCCAAGGGTCGAGTCGCTATGTCTCGAGTGCCTACGAGTGGCAGACCATCTCACAGGCGGGACACTTCCTGCCGGAGGAGGTTCCTGATCTGGTGACCGGCGAGATCCTGCGCTGGATGAAGAGTTGAGACTCAGGCGCACGGACCGGAGTCGACCTCGCTGGTCGATGACGCGCCTTGCACGGCGGCGGTAGCCACCTGATCTGCCGAGAGCGCGTATCCGGTCAACGGATCGTCGATCGCCGAGGCGAACACGACACCCAGGACCGACCCGTCGACGTCCAGCAGCGGACCACCGGAGTTGCCCGCCCGTACTTCTCCGAACAGCGAATAGACCTCCCTGGTGACGGTGCCGCCCGGCCGGAAGGTCGGGCCTTGGATCTCCGTGAGATCGCGGATCCGGGCTGACCCGACCCGCAGCTCGCCACCTCCTGGGTAGCCCATGATCAGCGCGTCCGCGCCGGTATCCCGTTCGATCCCACCGAAGGGCAGCGGGGCCTGCGGTAGACCCGGTACGGCAAGTACGGCGATGTCGATCTGCTCGTCGACGTAGACGATGGTTGCGTCGTACTCCGAACCGTCGGCAACCACGGAGGGGTCGTCGACGCCGGCCACCACGTGTGCATTGGTCATCACCCGCTCGTCGTCGTAGACGAAGCCCGAGCCGTTGATCCCACGCGAGCAGGACGCTGCCTCACCGCTGATCTTGACCACCGAATCACGCACCTGGGCTACGACCGGGCTGTTCAGGAGCGCGTCGTTCGGGGCTGCGACATCGGGGACGACAGTCTGGGTCAGCGGATCGAGGACGTCGGGGAGCCCCTGCCGGTCCAGAGACTCGCGCAGGGATTGATAGAGCGTACGAACCGGGTCGGGAACGGCGCCGTCAACTGCCTGCAGGATGTGGGACTGGCGAACTTGGCTCGCCAGTGACGGAAATGGTGACGCGGCCAACGGCGTCGCCACGATCCAGGCGACCACCAGCACCGTGAGCGCGGAGACCAAGGTGCCGAGCACCGAATCGACCACCCGGGCCGGTCGCCAGGTCACCACCTCGCGGACGCGGGTTCCGATCAGGCCCACGGAGTACTGCCCGAAGCCGGCGAGCCCGAATACTAGAACCAGGGCGATGATCACTCGGGCCACTGAATCGTCGGTGATCGCGCTCGCGAGCGGGCCGCCGAGCTGCGCACCAATGATCGCTCCCGACAGGAAGCCCAGAAACGAGAACGCGGAGGTGATCAGGCCCTGTCGATAGCCGTTGATTGCGAACAGGACCGTGAACGCCACGATGAGCAGGTCAATCACGTCAGCGGGCTCCGATGGCGGTTCGCGAGGTCGAGAGGGGGTGGCGGGGCGACACGGCCGGGAGGATCAGGCGGGCCTGAGTGATCATGGCTGCACCGTCATGACTCCGGTATGCCCCTGAGCCTCATGGAAGGAGCAGATGAAGGCGTACTCCCCCGGGGTGTCCACCGTGAACTCGATCGTGTCCGATTCGGTGGGCGCGACCACAGGGATGGACTCGGTGATGTCCTCGGGGTTGCGCTCTGGAGGGTAGGCCAGGCTGTGCGTGAGTTGGGTCGCTGCATTCTCCAGCGTGAGGCTGACCTGGCCGGGCGTCACAGTGAATTCAGCCGGCACGAACCGGTAGTCATCACCGGAGACCAGCGTGATCGACTGCACTCCATCCGGACCGACTGTCACTTCGCCGGCGGAGCTGGAAGCCTCTGGTCGAGACGGGTCGGCCGCCACGCCGCAACCCCCTAGTGCTACACCGATCACCAGCACGAGCGGGGCGACCATGACGCCGGCACTCCGGTCCGCTGGGCGGCCACCATGGAGCCACCTCACGCGAGTCCTTCCTGCGCACCGATGGCTGTCGCCAGATCGCGAACGTCAGTCTGGTCCCACGGCTGGGCCCATCCACCCAGCTCGAGCACCATGTCCAACAAGCCGGCGGTGAACCCCCACACCACGCTGCCGCGGATTCCGAACGCGGCCCCGGTATAGCCCGACGGATGAGCGACGCAGAACCGGTTCGCCGGGTCAGCCAACTCTGCGAGCGGGATCCGCGCGACCGCGGCGACCTCGGCGGCATCCAGGACACGTACGGGCCTCGGTTCATGCCAGTACGCGAGAACCGGCGTGACGATGTACCCCGACGGCTCGAGAAAGAGCGGTGGCAACGTTGCCACCACGCTCACGCCATCCGGATCCAGCGCCACCTCCTCCGAGGCCTCGCGCAATGCCGTGGCTGCGGGATCGGCATCCCCGGGATCTGTCCCGCCACCGGGGAAGGCGGGCTGACCGGCGTGGTTGCGCAGCGCGGCGGCTCGCTCGATCAGCAACACATCCGGACCGTGCTCGCCGTCCGCGATGAGAATGAGTACGGCCGAGGCGCGCCCGCCCTCCTCAGGCGGCGCCCACCTGGCCATGTGTTCCAACGTCACCTCGCCGCCCACGCTCTGCACGAGTTGGGTCATGTACGTCGGTAGCCGTGTTTCCGGACGCGTCGTCACACGGTCACACTCCGTGCTCCGCACGGACGCG
>JALZIX010000085.1 GCA_030860025.1 Actinomycetota bacterium | reverse complement strand
CGATCGCGGTTGCGTCGAGTCGGTCGCTTGCGGCTCGCTCCATGGCGCCGACCGGCAACAACGGCTGGCGGGCCATGTTGATGATGATCGATCCGATGGGTAGTCCGACCCCACGCAATTCGCCGATGGCGTCGGCGGTCTCCTGGACTGGCATGTCCTCGAGAACGGTGACGATGTGAACAGCCGTCTGCGAGGAGCGCAGGACTGCCATCACCCCGTCGCTCTGGGTCTTGATCGGGCCGCCCTTGGCCAGGCCGCCGACGTGCTTGGTCACGGAAAGGAACCGCGCGATCCGCCCGGTCGGCGGTGCGTCGACGATCACCGCGTCGTACGCGCGGGCGCCCTTCACCTGCCGGGTGACGGCCTCCTTGATCTTGCCGGTCAGGAGCACGTCCCGAAGACCCGGCGCGATCGCGGTGGCGAAGTCCATCGCGCCCATCCTGCGCAGCGCGCGTCCGGCGCGCTTGAGGTTGTAGAACATTTCGAGGTACTCCAGCAGCGCCGCTTCGACGTCGATGGCCAGCGCCCGTACCTCGCCCCCGCCGCGGGCGACAGCCACCCGGCGCTCTTCGTACGGCAGTGGCGCGGTGTCGAACAACTGCGCGATGCCCTGTCGTTCCTCGACCTCGACGAGGAGGACCCGCCGGCCGCCGCCGGCCATGCTCAGCGCGAGCGCGCCGGCAACGGTGGTCTTGCCCGTACCCCCTTTACCGGTCACGACGTGAAGTCGTGCCGCCGGCCAGGCGGGTGCGGTGGGCATGACTTCAGGGTAAGCAGCCGCTTTCAAGCAAACCGACGGTGGTGGGGCAGCGGGTGCTTTGGGAATCACTCAGCCGCACCCTGCGAAGTCCGGTCCCGCTTCGGCTGCGCTAGCGTCCGGGGCATGCAGAAGTGGGAGTACGCCACGGTTCCACTGCTCGTCCACGTGACGAAGCAGATCCTCGACACCTGGGGTGAGGACGGCTGGGAGTTGGTCACTGTCGTCCCGGGCGCCAATGCCGAGCAACTGGTCGCCTACCTGAAGCGACCCGTGGCCGAATCGTGACGGTCGCGCAGCGACTGGCGGAGTTGGGTCTGACGCTTCCCGCCGTGGCCGCTCCGGTGGCCGCCTACATCCCGGCGGTGCAGACCGGACAGTTGGTCTACACCTCCGGGCAACTCCCGTTGGTCGAGGGTGCGCTGCTTCGGACCGGGAAGGTCGGCGCCGAGGTCAGCGCCGACGACGCCACTGCTGATGCGCGGCAGTGCGCACTGAACGCGCTGGCCGCCATCGACGCCGTGGTCGGCCTCGACGCGATCACCCGAATCGTGAAGGTCGTGGGCTTCGTTGCGAGCGCGCCGGGTTTCACCGGACAGCCGGGGGTGATCAACGGGGCCAGCCAACTGTTCGGCGACGTATTCGGCGAGGCCGGGGTCCATGCCCGGAGTGCGGTCGGGGTGGCCGAGTTGCCGCTCGGCGCCCCGGTCGAGGTGGAGGTCATCGCCGAGATCGGTGGCGGGGGACCGACGATCCGGCTCGCCGGCCCGAGTCAGCCGGGCATCAGGGCCTGAGATCACCGCGCCCGGTGAAATGAAGACAGCAACCACACCCGCGGCCCCTCGACAGGCGGCGACCGTACTGCTTCTCCGCGACGGCCTGGATGGCGTGGAGGTCTACCTGCTGCGCCGGGTTCGCGGAATGCCGTTTGCCGGTGGGATGACCGCCTACCCGGGTGGCGGAGTCGACGTCCGCGATGCCGATGCCGACCTGTCGTGGACCGGGCCGGGACCGGCCCAGTGGGCGGCCAGTTTTCATTGCGACGAGCCGTTGGCCCGCGAATTGGTTTGTGCGGCCGTACGGGAGACCTTCGAGGAGTCCGGCGTGCTGCTGGCCTCGGCCACCGACGGTTCGGCTTTGGATCCGGCCGCGGCGGACTGGGAGGCCGACCGACTGGCGCTGATGGCGCGGCAACGGTCGTTGTCCGAGGTGTTCCAGGCTCACGGGGTCACCCTGCGCGCGGACCTGCTCCGGCCGTGGGCGCACTGGATCAC
>JALZIX010000053.1 GCA_030860025.1 Actinomycetota bacterium | reverse complement strand
GTCCGTCATCTCATGCGGTGCTGTTGGCTGCGCGGAACAGGTCACCCGGCTCGTCGCGCTCGCCTGATCGGGCCCGTGTCGCTCAGCGGGAGGTCGGGCGGCGCAGATACCGCCCGGTTGGCGCCCCCACGACGTTGCCGCGCTCGAGCACCTGCTGGCCGCGGACCCAGGTGTCGGTGACCTTCGCCGCTAGCTCGAATCCTTCAAACGGGCTGTACTCCTGGCTTGATTCGCTGTCCTCGGCACGCACAGTCCAGGTTGCGGCTGGATCCACCAGGGCGAAGTCCGCGTCGTAGCCGAGTCCGATCGTGCCCTTGGTGGGCAGCCCGAAGCGCTGTGCCGGTTTCCACGCCGTCAGCCGGGCGATATCGGCGTAGAACATGCCGCGTTTGCGGCCCTCGCTGACCAGACCGGGCAACAGGTATTCGGTCCCCCCGAATCCTGACTTCGCCGCGAAGATGTCGTCGCGCGGTTCGCCGAACTTCTTCTCGTCCCGGCAGCAGGCATGGTCACTGACCACCCAGTCGACGTCCCCGGCCAGGACGTGCGCCCAGAGTGCCTCGACGTCCTCCCGCGGACGCAGCGGCGGATTCACCTTGCCGCCCAACCCATGTGCGGTGTCGATGTCGGCCAGGAGGTGCCCGATGGTCACCTCGCGCCGGAAGTCCACGTGCGGGAACGTCTGCGCCATCAGCATCGCGGCGCGCATGGCCTTGGCCGAGGACAGGTGCAGCAGATTGATCGTGGGTAGACCGGTCTCGTCCGCGAGGTACGACGCGATCGTGACGGCCAGGCCCTCCGAGTGCGGGGGGCGGGATGCGCTGTAGGCGGCCAGCCCCTCCAGGGAGCCGTCCTGCTCGACCAACTTCGTGTACGCGGTCATGATCTCGGCGGTCTCGCAGTGCAGCGACAACGAGATGTCACCGGCGAGATCGGAGAGCTTCTCGCGGGCGGACTGGATGCCGCGCATCACGAACTCGAAGTGCGCGAGGTCGTAGCGTTCGTCCTCGGGGATCATCAGGAACGAGCTCTGGTCGTTCGAGGCGCCATGCAGGCCGTGACTGCCGTAGAACATGAAGATCTTGAACGACGGAACCCCGAGGTCGGCGATGATCGAGGGGATCTCCTCGATGTGCTGGCGCGACATCGGGGCCAGGTGGAAGGCGTAGTCCACGTACGACCTGTCCTTGGCAGCCTCGAGCACGAGCGGAAAGAACTCCGCGTACGGGCCGCCCCGGTCGAGGTAGTACTGACCCGTCCGCATGTAGGTCATCGCCGTCGTCGTACCGCCCTGCGCGCATGCCCGGCTCTCGGATGCGGAGTCCTCGGCCAGCGGGTTGTAGATCCCCCAGTGCTGATGCGCGTCAACGGATCCAGGGAAGGCGACCAGGCCGCGGCCGTCGACGACGGTCTCAGCGTCTTCAGTGGAGATGCCCGGTTCGATCCGAACGAACCGGCCGTCGGAGATCCCCAAGTCCAGGGCTTCTCCGTCGGGCGACCCGGCGAGGTCCGGACGGACGACGGTGACGTTCTTGACGAGGGTCTCCAGCGTGGTCATGCGGGTTCATCCTCTCCGGCACGGGGCGCCGAATCAGTGTGGGCAGCAGTGGGTTGCGGGCGAGCGGCTGGTGGGTGGCTGTGGAGATGGTCGGCGGCGAGGTAGCCGAGTCCGAGGGCCGGCAGCAGGCCGTTGCCGGCGAGATAGCCGGCCGCCCCGTGCCCGGAAATGCCCATCGCGGCACCGCCCGAGGCATATAGGCCGGCGATCGCGGATCCGTCGGCGCGCAGGACTCGGGCGTGTTCGTCCACGACGAGCCCGCCCTGGGTGTGGAACAGGGCCGGCACGACCCGGACGGCTGCATACGGTGGGCGCAACTCGGCCTCGAAGTCCGTGCGGCCGAAGGGGTCTGCGCCCGCGCTCCTGGCCAGGGCAGCGGTTTCATCGAGCTCGCTCCGGAGCGCCTCGGCAGGCAGACCGGTCGCCGCGGCGAGACCGTCGACGTCATCGGCCCACACGAGCACCCCGGACTCGACGGTCTGCCGGAAGTCGGTGAACGACTGGCAGGCATCGTGGATGCGCTTGTCGAGGATGATCCAGCCAGTCGAATCCCGTTGCCGGGCAAGGACCGGGGCGTAGTCGGAGTAGCCGCTGGTCTCGTTCCCGAACCGCTCGCCGTCGAGGTTGACCAGGACCGCCCCGTGCATGATCGTCGCCCAGCCAACGAGGGTCGCGGCGCCGGGGGAGATCGCCGCGTGCCCTTGGTAGGCGTCCAGGAACCCGGTCGCGGCGCCCAGGGACATCCCGATCCGGAGCGCATCGCCGCGGGAGGTTTCGCTGCCGTGATAGCGGGCGTCTGCGATCTCGGGCAGGTGCTCGGCCACCAAGCCGGGATCGGCTCCGAAACCGTTGGTGGCCAGCAGGAGTGCTGTAGTGGGTATCTCCTCCCGGCCGCCATCGGGGTACTCGATCACGGCCGCTCGTACGGCACGGTTGTCGTCGGTCAGGACGTCGACGAGTCGTGCGGGTACGAGCAGGTCGATCCTCTCGTCGTCGGCAACCCGGCCGGCTAGATGAGCCAGTAGTGCCGAGCCGTGTCGGGAGGACACGGTGTGGCAGCGGTCGGCGGAATGGCCCGGGTAGTGGAAGTCGGTAGCCACCGCCAGCGGCAGCCCAACCTCGTCGGCGAGCCACTCGACCAGCGGCGCGCTCACCTCGGCCAAAGCCCGAGCCAGCACGGGATCGGCCTCGCCGTGCGTCTTGGCCATGATGTCGGCCAGGAAGTCGGCCGCGGAGTCCTCGATTCCTGCCTCGCGCTGGAACCGGGTGCCGGCGCCGGGGATCATCGCCGTCGACATCGAGGTGTTGTTGCCGCGACGGAAGTGTTCGCTGGCCTCGACAACCAGCACGCTCAGGCCGTGCTGGGCCGCGCGCAGCGCCCCGGCCAGCCCCCCACCCGCGCCCGCCACCATCAGGTCAGGCTGTGTCATGCCGCGCTCCGCAGGGGTGTTCGTTCCGCCCCTCGCTCGCAGGTCTCGCCGCGAGGCTCACTCACGGGCGGCCGCGTCCTCACGCGGCCTCGCCGGCGGCGATCAGGCGCAGCGTCAGGGCGGTCGGGTCGATCAGCGGGACGGCCGCTCGTCGCTGGGCGGGCAGGTCCACCGCGGAGCATCCGTTCACCACGGCCGCCGCGCCCAGCGACCCGAGGCGGCTCGCAGCGGCCGCCAGTGCCTCGGCCCAGCGGGCGGAGTCAGCGATGGCAGCCACGTCCAAGTCAAGCACCTCGACGGTGGTGAGGCAGTCGGCGTAGCCGTATTCGGCTGCGACCCTTCCGAATTCGGTGGCGATGGCGGCATTACGAGTCACGGCGGCAACCTGACGGCCGGCAGCCCGCTGCCAGGCGATGGTGCTGCGCAGGAGACCGAAGACCGGTCGTTCGAGCCGTCCGGCCAGGGCCGACACACCCGGATCGAGGACGCAGTCGGGCAGCAGCGCGTCGGCGTCGTCCGGTGCCGTCTCGAGCGCCGCCCGGACGAGTCCCGCGGAGTCCCGGACCTGCTGGTCGGTGTCCAGCGCCGTGGGTGCCGCGACTCCGATGTCGCGCAGGTCGACACGTATGCCGCTCGGGCACAGCGCGTCGTAGCGCGCTTGGCGGCGTCGCAGTTCGTCCTCCGGTACGTGGATCGGGGTGACGGCGAAGATGCGCATCAGGACTCCTCTGCGGCGGACGGGGTCGACAGCTCCGCCAGTTCGGCCAGCAGCGGACCGACCCGGGTGGCGTTCGGGAGGGAGTCGACGACGCGCGTGAGTGTGGCCACCGCAGCGTCGTCGCGGATCCAGCCGCGCAGCAGGCCTTCGACGCCAGCGCGGTCGAAGGGATGGTGGGCGGCATCGCCGATCGGGTTCGGCACCGTTGCGGTGCACTCACGGCCTTCGGTCAGGACGGTGACCCGGGCCGGCCGTTCATCAGGCAGCCGCGCGTCCAGGTCTGCTGCCAGCCGGAGGGTCACCCGGCCTGCCAGCGCACGTACGGCCGGATCGTCGCGTGCGCCGGGATCGGAGTCCCCAGGATCCACCCGTCCGTGCAGGACTGCGGTGGCCGCGACGAACGGGATGCTGAACAGCGCCCCGAGCCGGGAGTCCCAGCTCGTCCGGTCGAGGCCGACCGCGAGGGAGTGGGTCTCGACCAGGACGCTCGCGATCCGGGCCGGTTCGCCGATCTCGTCGCGAACCGAGAGCAGGGCATCGGCGACGGGATGGGTGAACGAACAGGCGGCGTGCCGTTTGAAGTAGCCGAGTTCGATCTCCCAGCGAACACCCAGGGCGTCGGTGAGCGGCCCGGGGTCGAAGTCGCCGAGCAGGGTTCCCAGTGAACCTGAGGCGGTCCCGGTGTTGCGGGCTTGTCCCGCCGCAGCCAGCCGGGCCGCAGCCAGGCCAGCGACGTTGGCCGCACCCATCCAGGAGTCGCGAACCGGGTTGCCCTCCAGCGCCGAGTCGAAGTGCCCGGCCACCGGCAAGCCAGATCCCGCATCGATCGCGGCGGCGACCCCGTCGGGACTCAGCCCGAGCAGTCGCGCGCACCCTGCGGCAGCCCCGGCCACCCCCCAGGAGCCGTGCGGGTGAGCACCCGAATGCATGCGGGTGGCCCGGCCGAAGCGAGCGGCCACCTCGTAGCCGGCCAGCAGTGCGGCCGCAGTGTCCGGGCCGGATGCGTCGAGATCGGTGGCGAGGGCGAGGACGGCGGGCAGGACGTGCGCACCAGGATGGCCCTTCGCGTACTTGTGCCCCTCGTCGAGTTCGTACCGGACCAGGGCGACGGCGTTCAGCCAGGCTGCCGCCTCGGTGCTCGTCGACATGCCGCCGCCGATGAGTGGCGCGCGGCCAGGCACCGGCCGCCACGCCTGAACCAGAGCTCGCTGCTCGGGAGCGGTGGCGCCGAGGACCATCACGCCGAGGGAGTCCAGCAGCACCAGCTCCAGCCGGGCGCGGGCAGCCGACGGGGCGTCGGTCCAGGTGAGCGAGCTCGCCCAGCCGCCGAGTTCGGCCACCGCGGTCGCGACCGTAGCCCGGTCGGATCCCGACGCCGCTCGGCTCATCTCCTACAGGCCCAGGTAGGCCGCGCGGACCCGGTCGTCGTCGGCCAGCTCGGCGCCGGTGCCCGACAGCACGATACTGCCGCTTTCCAGGACGTAGGCGCGGTCGGCCAGTTCCAGGGCCTGCCCGGCGTTCTGCTCGACCAACAGGACTGATACGCCGCGAGCGCGGACGGTCCGGATCGCATCGAGGACCGCCCAGGTGAGCTTCGGCGAGAGCCCGGTCGAGGGCTCGTCGAGCATCAGGAGTGTGGGTCGGGCCATCAGACCGCGGCCGATGCAGAGCATCTGCTGCTGGCCGCCGCTAAGGGTGTCCGCGCTCTGCCGGCGGCGTTCGGCCAGGATGGGGAACAGCGCGAACACCTCGTCCAGGGCCGGCCCCAGCGGTTCTCGGCGGCGGGTCCAGGCGCCCATCCGGAGGTTCTCCTCGACGGTGAGCGGCCCGAATAGGGCACGTTCCTCGGGGATGTGCACCAGGCCCCGTCCGACGAGCTCGCTGGGTCGGCGGCCGTCGCTGCGCTCACCGCGGAAGGTGATCGTCCCGCCGGTCGTGGGGATGACCCCGGAGATGGCGCGCAGGGTGGTGGTCTTGCCGGCGCCGTTCGCACCGACCAACGCGACGATCTCGCCCTCCTCGATCCGCAGGTCGAGCTCGTGGCAGATCTGCAGGCCCCGGTACCCGGCGCAGACCTTGTCAAGAACGAGCACGGGTCGGATCCTCCCCGAGATAGGCCTCGATCACCCGCGGATCGCTGGTGACCGCTTGCGGCGAACCGACGGTCAGCACCCTGCCCTGATCGAGGACCAGCACCTCGTCGGACAGCTGCATGACCGCGGCCATGATGTGTTCGACGAAGACCAGCGTGACGCCGTCCTGCGCACGTAACTGCTCAAGCAACTCCAATACGGGCGCCCGTTCGGCGGGTACGAGCCCGGCCAGCACCTCGTCGAGCAACAGAATCCGCGGACGGGAGGCCAGCGCGCGGGCCAGTTCCAGGCGTTTGAGTCCAGCGGTCGGCAGCCCGTCGCTGCGCGTGTCGCGCCAGCGTGAGAGGCCCACTCGTTCGACGACGGCGGCTGCCGCACCCGACGATCGGCGGAGCGAAGAGCCGGCGGCCATGGCGGCGACCGCTACGTTCTCCAGGACGCTCATCGTGCCGAACGGCTTCATAAGCTGGAAGGTCCGAGCAACTCCAGACGCCGAAACCCGGTGTGGAGCAAGGCCTGTGATGTCCCGGCCAGCCAGGGTGACAGTGCCGGCATCGGGTGCGATGGCCCCTGCGATCAGGTTGAACAGGGTGGTTTTGCCCGCCCCGTTGGGCCCGATGATGCCGAGGATCTTGCCCTCCTCGACGCTGAAGCTCACGTCGTCGACCGCCGTGAGTCCGCGGAAGGATCGGCTCATGCCGGAGACCTCGAGCAGGGTCATCTCGGTCGCCGTTCTCGGCGGCGCTGCAGCCGGTCACGAATCGCGCCGTACACCCCCTGGGGCAGGAGCAACACGATCAGGATGAGCAGAACCGCGTAGATCATCACGTCCAGCCCGGCCCGGCCCTGCAGGAAGTCCAGCGCCGCAGGGGGATTGCGCAACAGAGTGGCCGTGATGTCGTTGAGCGGGCCCAACACCAGCGCTCCGATCACAGGACCCCAGATCGTGGCCACGCCACCGATCACGGCGGGCAGGATCGCCTGGATCGAGACACTGGCTCCGAAGGCGACGTCGGGGTCGACGAAGAAGTAGTACTGCACGTAGAAGGTCCCGGCCACCGAAGTGATGGCCGCCGACAGCGCGATGGTGGTCAGCTTCGTACGCATGACCGGGACCCCGAGCGCGGCGGCGGCGTCCTCGTTGTCCCGGACCGCAACCGAGAACCGACCTGCGCGGGAGCGCAGGAACAGGACGCTGCCCGCGATCGCCACCACGGTTAGTCCCAACGCGAGGTAGAAGTATTGCGGCGCGCCGGGATCGAACTGCATGTACCACCACGACGACTCGTCACGCAGCGGGACGGTGTACCCCACGGCGCGGTTGACGAGGTCACTGTTGATCGCGACGAGCCGCAGCATCTCGGCGAAGGCGAAGGTGGACAGGGCGAAGTAGGCGCCCTTGAGCCGGTACCGCAGGGCGAGGAACCCGACGAGGACGGCGAACAGTGCCGCGACGACCGCGCCGGCCAGCATCCCGATCCATGGAGACACGCCGTGGTTCACCAAGAGGTACGCGCTGGTGTACGCGCCCAGGCCGAAGTAGGCGGCGTGGCCGAAGCTGAACATCCCGCCGAAGCCGCTCATGATGTTCCAGCCCACCGCCATCAGGGCGAAGATCAGCACCCGTACGGCGACCGACTGCTGGGCCCCGGGCAGCAGCAGGGGCAGCGGGATCATCACGACCGCCAGACCCACCAGGATCAGCAGGTGGCGGTTCCACGGTGGCGTCGGCAACTCCCGGTCGGCCGCCTCCGTCTCGGTTGCCGTGCCGCTCACGTGGTTCCCCCGCCGAACAGACCCTGCGGCCGCAGGAACAGCACCAGCACGAAGACGACGAAGACCGACAACAGCGGGCTCTGACCCGGCAGGTAGAGCGCACCGAGCTGCTCGGTGAGCCCGATGATCAGCCCACCGACCAGAGCGCCGACCACGTTGCCCATCCCACCAAGCACGACGACGACGAAAGCGATGATGTTGAACAGTTCCCCCGTCGTCGGCTCGATCGTGACCAAGGGGGCAACCAGGACGCCTGCTGCGCCGGCACACGCCGTACCGATGGCGAAGGTCGCGGCATAGATCCGCCGGGTGTCGATGCCGACCAGTTGGGCACCGGAGTCATTGGCCGCCACCGCGCGGATCGCCGTGCCGAGCCGGGTCCGCTGCAGCAGGACATAGAGAAACGCGGCGAGCAGGAGGGCGACGCCAAAGGCCAGCAGTCGGGACAGCGTGGCGACCCCGCCGAAGATGTCGATGCCCTGATCGCCGGGGATGTCGACTGACTGCGGGTTCGGCCCGAAGAACAACAGCAGCCCATTGTCGATGAGAAGGGCCAACCCGAGGGTGATCAGCAGCTGGTTCTCTAGCGGTTTGCCCATCGCGCCAGACAGGACGAAACGCTGAACTCCCGCGCCCAGCAAGAACATCAGCGGGACGCTCACCAGCAGGGCCAGATAGGGATAGAGGCCGTATTCGTTGACCATCACGACGGTGATGTAGAGCGCCAGGGCGAGGAAGGCGCCGTGGGCGAAGTTGACGATGTCGAGAACGCCGAAGATCAGCGTGAGGCCCATCGCGACCAGACCGTAGACGCCGCCGGTGAGCAGGCCGGTGAGCACGGCCTGGCTGACAACTGCACCGTTGCCGGCCCGCAGGTAGGCGAATCCGACCGCCGCCGCCACGAGCACCGCCCCGATGCCGATCCGCACCCACAGCGATCGGCTCCGGAGGCGTCGGCTCGTCGGCCCCGTTGCATGGGCCGGTTCGGATCCGCTCTCGTCCCCGCCACCGTCGGCGCCGATGTCCTCCGTGGTGCCGGCCGCCGCCCCAGGGGGCGTGTCGGGCGCGGGGATCACTCGTTCGGGAAGGCCGGGTAGATGGGCTCGGCCTCGGCCCGATCCTCGGGATAGACCTGGCGGATCGTCCCGTCAATCACCTGCATCAGGACCGGAGTGGCGTTCTCGTTCTCCCCGGTGTCATCGAAGCTGATGGGGCCGTCGGCGGCCAACAGGGAGTCGAGCTCGGTCTCGGCGATTGCATCCCGGACGGCGGAAGGCGCGGTGTCACCCGCTCGCTCCAGCGCGTCCGCGATCACCCGGACGGCGTCGTAGGCCAGCACAGCGGCGGTACGGATCGGGTCGCCGAACTCCTCCTCGTACAAAGCCACCAGGTCCTGGGTGTCGGGGTTGGTGGTGTCCAGGTGGTAGTTGGCGTCGAAGAACCCCTCCCCGGCAGCGCCCACCTCCTCGGGGAACTGGGGGACGTCGAAGGCGCCGTTTGCAACCCCGTACACGGCATCGAGGCCGGGCTGCACGGTGTCCACGGCCTGGGCGACGAGCACGCCGTCGCGGTAGTAGCCGGCGACCATGAGGACGTTCGCACCGGAGGCCTGGACGGCCGTGATCTGGGTGGTGAAGTCCGAGACGCTCGCCGGGTCGTAGGTCTGCACGCCGGTGATCTCCATGCCGAGACTCTCGGCCTGGGCCGAGAAGGTCTGTGCCACCGTGGTCCCGAACGGTCCCTGCTCGTGCAGGATCGCGATCCTAGGCAAGTCCTCGCCGGCACCCTCGGCCACCTCGGCGAGGAAGTCCGCGCCGCGTTCCCCCAGCACGGTGGCGCTGGGCTGGACCCGGAAGGCATAGGTGTAGCCCTGCTGCAGGATCTGGTCGGCGCTGGACACGTCCATGACGAAGGGCACCTGGTTCCGCTCGGCCACCGCGGCGACGTTGGAACTCACCGCGCTCTGGTAGGTGCCGACCAGAGCGACCGCCCCATCGTCGATCAGTCGTTGCGCCTCGGTCTGGCCGACCTGCGGATCCCCCTGGGTGTCCGCGCTGGCGAGTTCGAGTTGCGCGCCGTCGAGGGATTCGATCCCACCCGCCTCGTTGATGGCCTCGACAGCCAGTTTCGCGCCGTTGTCCATCTGCTGCCCGTCCGCGGCCGCCGCGCCGCTGAGCGGGTGCAGGGAACCTATGGTGATGGTCTCGCCGGAGGCACCCCCCTCCCCATCGGTGGCACCGGGTGGCGCTGAACCACCGCAGGCGGCGAGCGCGAGTGACGCGCAACAGGCAAGAGCGGCGAAACGGGACTTCCGCATGTCGTTCTCCAGACGTGATGTCTTCCGGCGGAGTCGTTCCGACTCACGGAACGAGATGCGTCCAACCATGGCATCGAAATATATGTTTGGTCAAGGCCTCGACGGTAAAGCTGGCTCGGGACTATGTTTCTCGCGTGTCAAGGGACATCAGGATGGTCACAGATCGTCATCGAATAGCGTTTCGTCCAGCGGAACGCACCTCACTAGAGTCGAGGGGGCGGGGAGTGGCCGACGGCAAGGGGACGGAGTCCGCGGGCCGGGTCGCCGAGGTGTTGCTGGCCTTCCTCGAAGGTCCGCGGACCTGGGGGGTCTCCGCAATCGCCCGCGAGCTGGGACTGTCGAAGGCGGTCGTGCACCGGATCCTGCAGACCCTGGTCGCCACGGGGCTGCTGCAGTCCGTACCCGAGTCCCGTGACTACCGACTGGGGCCGGCGGCAGGGGCCCTCGGAGCACGGGCCCTGCGCGATTCCGACCTGCGTGGCGTGGCGATGCCCGTTCTTCGTGCGCTGCAACGGCAGACGCTGGAGACCACGACGGTGTCCGCGCGGGTAACCCGCGGTCGGGTGTATCTGGACCAGGTGCCGAGTGACCTCGAGATCAAGATGACCGTGGAGGTCGGGCGACGGTTCCCCCTGCACGCGGGTAGCTCCAGCATCTGCATCCTCGCCTTCCTGCCCGGCGACGAGCAGGACTGGGTGCTCGGCGGCGAACTCGTATCGCTGACTCCGAAAACCGTTACCGACCCCACGGTGATCCGAGCCCGCCTAGCGCAGGTGCGTGCGGTCGGATACGCGTTCTCCGGCGGCGAGCGACAGGAGGGTGCGGGCGCAGTTGCCGCGCCGGTCTTCGGCGTCGACGGGCTCGTCGTGGGTGCCATCTCGGTGTGCGGCCCGGCCGCGCGGGTGGACCAACAGGCCAGAGACCGCTACGCGCCGCATCTGCGTCAGGCGGCGGACACGATCTCGCGCGGACTGGGATGGCGTGGCGGTTTGCCCGATCCTGAGAAGGGGGCGCACTGGTGAGCGGATTCGCGCACCGCGGGAACGATGCCGAGGGAGAAGCGGACGGCGCGCGCGGCCCGCTGGCCGGACTACGAGTCCTCGATGTATCCACCCTCTTCGCCGGGCCGTTGTGCGCAACCATGCTCGGTGATTTTGGGGCCGACGTCATCAAGATCGAACATCCCCGCGGCGATCCGGTCCGCAGCCACGGTGCCGCCAAGGACGGAATCGGCCTGTGGGGCAAGGTCATCGGACGCAACAAGCGAGGGATCACCCTCTACCTCGGCGACCCGGAGGGCCAGCGGCTGTTCCGCGCCCTTGCCCGTGACGCCGACGTGATCGTCGAGAACTTTCGTCCTGGGACCTTCGAGCGGTGGGGGTTGGGGTACGACGTACTGGCCGCCGAGAACCCGGGCCTGGTCCTGGTGCGGGTCACCGGGTTCGGGCAGTTCGGGCCCTACGCCGACCGGGCCGGCTTCGGCACCCTGGCCGAAGCGATGAGCGGCTTCGCCGCCATTACCGGGGAACCCGACGGGCCACCGACCCTGCCACCGTTCGGGCTTGCCGACGGGATAGCCGCGCTGACCGGGGCCTTCGCGGCGTTGACTGCGCTGCGAGCAAGGGATGCCACTGGCCGAGGGCAGGTCGTCGACCTGGCCATCATCGAACCGATCCTGACCCTGTTGGGTGCCCAGCCGACGACCTATGACCAACTCGGGCAGATCCAGGCCCGTACCGGTAATCGGTCGGCAAACAACGCGCCACGCAACACGTATCGCACCCTCGACGGTGCCTGGGTGGCGGTCTCGACCAGCGCTCAGAGCGTTGCCGAGCGAGTGCTGCGGCTCGTGGGCCGGCCGGAGGTCGTAGCCGAGCCGTGGTTCGCGTCCGGGAAGCTGCGCGCCGAGCACGCCGACGAACTCGACGAGGCGGTCGGCTCGTGGATCGCCGCGCGGGACCGGGACGAGGTGGTGGCCGCCTTCGAGCAGGCGCAGGCGGCGATCGCCCCGATCTACGACGTCCGCGATGTCCTGGCCGATCCGCAGTTCCGGGCGCTGGGCAGTCTGGTGCGGGTGCCCGACGACGAGCTGGGCTCGGTGCTGATGCAGAACGTTCTGTTCCGCCTGTCGCAGACCCCGGGCGAGGTGCGTACTGCCGGGCCAGCCCTGGGCCAGCACACCGATGAGGTGCTCGGTGGCCTCGGCCTGGACGCCGAGGACATCAGTGCGCTCCGAGAGCGGGGGGTCGTGTGACACCGCAGCCGCGCTCCTGGCTGTACGTACCGGGACACCGCGTCGACCGATTGGACAAGGCCATGATGGCCGGCGCCGATGCCGTTGTGGTCGACCTCGAGGACGCGGTTCCGATCGAGCAAAAGTCGGCGGCCCGGGCGGGTGCGGTGGACCTGTTGCACCGCAACGCCGGAGCGGATCGGCTGATCTGGGTGCGAGTCAACGCGCCCGGCTCGGTGGAATGGGCGGCCGACCTCGCCGCCCTGGCCGGAACGTCGGCCACCGGGTTGCGCGTACCCAGGGCCGTGGATCCCGAACTGGTCCGCGAGACGGCGGCCCGCAGCGGCCTTTCGCTCCAGCTGCTCATCGAGAGCGCCCGCGGTCTGCAGGCCGTCGACGAGCTCGCCACGGCCGATCCGGCCGTACGGGGAGTCGGGCTGGGGGAGACCGATCTGTCCGCCGACCTGATGGTCGAGGAGGACGGGCTGGACTGGGCGCGGGGCAGGGTCGTGCTTGCGTGCCGTGCGGCCGGGCTGCCTTCGCCAGTGCAGAGCGTGTGGACGCAGGTGGCCGACCTCGACGGGTTGGCTGCGACCAGTCGGCGGGCGCGTGCACAGGGCTTCTTCGGTCGTTCAGTCGTCCACCCGCGACAGATCGCAGTCGTGCACGAGGTGTTCACCCCCACGGCCACCGAGGTTGCGGACGCGGAGGCTGTCGTTGCTCGAGCCGAGCGAGGCCGCGACACGGGCGAGACCGCGGTGCTCGACGAGCAGGGTCGCTTCATCGATCCGGCCGTCGTGGCCCGGGCCCGCGTCGTCCTCGACCGAGCCGCCCGCCAGGCACCCAGCACATCGGAGAAGGAGCGGCGATGACCGACCAGGCGAACCCGTTGACCCCGGTCGCAGACCCGCTACTGGATGCGGTCCGACGCGGCGTGCGGTTGGTGGAGTTGGGGCAACCGTTCTTCACCGGGATGCCCTGCTCACCGAACCATCCGGGATTCCGGATGAGCCTGATTCGCCGACACGGGGACACGATCCGACCGGACGGAGCGTCTGCGGCCAACGAGATGATCGTGACCGGGGGGCACGTGGGCACGCACATCGATGCGCTGTCTCACGTCAGCCAGGACGGACTCCTGCACGGTGGTGTCGATGCGGCTCGGGCCCAGACCGGCGGCCGATTCGCGGAGTTGGGCGCCGAGCACACGCCGGCCATGCTTACGCGTGGGGTGCTGCTCGACGTCGCGGCGGTCCATGGGGTGGACGTCCTGCCGCCCGGATACGGCGTCACCCCCGACGACCTGGCGGCAGCCCAGGCGCGGGCCGGCGTCGAACTGGCCGACGGCGATGTGGCCCTAGTACGCACCGGCTGGGCGCGATACTTCGACGATCCGCCGAACTACCTCGGGCAGGCTGACGGCGTACCCGGTCCGACCCCCGAGGCCGCGCGGTGGTTGGTCGCGGCCGGCGTACGGGCCACCGGCTGCGACACCACTGCCTACGAGCAGATCCGGCCCGGGGAAGGGCACAGCGTCCTGCCCGTCCACCGGATCCTGCTGGTCGAGGCCGGCATCTACATCATCGAGCATCTGAACCTGGAACACGCTGCAGCGCAGCAGCTCACCGCGTTCACTTTCCTGTTGGCCCCGCTACCGATCGTGGGCGGCACCGGCTCGCCGGTTCGTCCGGTGGCTGCGGTGTCGGCATGACCGAGCAGCCCATCGTCGCCCGGCTGGCTGGGCTGGCCGCCGACACCCGCGCCACGGGTCTGCCGCCCCAGCTGCGGGCCGACGTCGCGCGGCGGGTCCTGGATCTGCTCGGCAACTGCCTCGCGGCAGGAGGGGAATCCTCGGCCACGGCAGTCCTGGGGGCCGTCCGGGAATGGGCCGGAGCCGAGCAGGCCACCGCCATCGGATATGGGACTCGGCTGCCTGCACCGTGGGCGGCACTCGTGAACGGCACGCTCGCGCACTCGCTGGATTTCGACGACACCCACCTCCCCTCGGTGCTGCACCCGTCCTCATCGGTGCTGCCGGCCACGCTCGCCATGGCCGAGCAGGTCGGCGCGAGCGGTTCGGCCGTACTCGATGCGGCAGGGGTGGGCATCGAGGTGGCGGTCCGGCTCGGGATGGCCGGCTACGACGAGGAACTGGGCAACTCCGAGTTCTTCGAGCGCGGCCTGCACGCGACGTCGATCTGCGGGGCGGTCGGCGCCGCCGTGGCAGCCGCGACCGTCCTCGGCCTGGACGAGGGCGGGATCGCCGACGCGGCGGGGATCGCAGCCAGCATGGGATCGGGCCTGATCGAGGCGAACCGCACCGGAGGGACCGTCAAGCGGGTGCACTGCGGGTGGGCCGCACACGCGGGGGTGAGCGCCGCCGAGTTGGCCCGGCACGGGTTGACCGGGCCGCCGACCGTCATCGAGGGTCGATTCGGCTTCCTGCACGCCTTCTGCGGCGATCGGGCCGATCCCGCGATCGTGGTCGACCGGTTGGGCGAGCACTGGGAACTGCCCGGGATCTTCGTCAAGCCGTACCCCTGCAACCATTTCACCCATGCCGGGATCGACGCGGCGCTGCGGCTGCGGGCCGAGGGGCTCGACCCCGACGCCATCGCCGAGATCGAACTCGGCGCCCCGACCGCTGTGCTGCGCACGATCGGTGCTCCGCCCGATGAGAAGGCCCGGCCGCGATCGGGTTACCACGCCGCCTTCAGCGGCCCGTACACCGTTGCCGCCGCACTGACCGGCGGCGGCGGTCTGGGCGTCTTCCACGAGGACTTCACCGATGCCGCTGCACGTGATCCGCGACGGCTGGCCCTGGCCGCGAAGGTCCGGTGCGTGCCCGACGCCGAGTGTGATCGGATCTTCCCGCACCAGTTCCCCGCCGTGCTCCGGGTCACGACCACCGACGGCGACCGGCACGAAGCGCGAGTGAACGCCAACCGGGGCGGCCCGGGCAATCCGCTCAGCTCCGCCGAACTCGCCGAGAAGTTCCGGCTCAACGCGGCACGGGTGTTCACCGAGGAGCAGGCCGCAGCAGTGTCCGAAGGTGCCCTGTCGCTAGCCGAGGCCGAGGGCGTCGCGGACCTGATGGCATCGCTGCGATGACGCCGGCCACCGGTGACCCGTACCGGCTCGAGCGCCTGGTCACCTGGGCCTCGGGGCACGATGTCCTTCGGCCGGAGGACCTCGGGCATGCGGTGACGGTCGTGACCGACACCATCGCCGCGATCATTGGCGCGGCGGCCGAGTTCGAGGTCCGTGGATTCGCCGGCGCAGCACCGACCATCGGCGGATGCGGTCCCTCGACGGTGCTGCCAACGGCCCGCCGGACGAGTCCGGCGACAGCAGCCTGGGCCAACGGGATGGCGGCGGTCCGACTCGAACTCGACGAGGGCAACCAGTTCGCGGCAAATCATCCAGCGGCACACGTCCTTCCGGCAGTTCTGGCGGTCGCTGAAGCACAAGGATCGACCGGGCGCGATCTACTCGAGGCACTTTCAGCCGGCTACGAGGTCGCGGTCCGGGTGGCACGTGGCATCCGCTTGCGCCAGGCCGTACACCCCTTCGGCACGGCGATGATCTGCGGAGCCGCCATGGGGGTAGCCCGGCTACGGGGATTCTCGCCGGCCGACGCGACCCGGGCGGTCCTGACCGCGGCGGCACTGACCCCTGCCTCCACCCAGCGTGCGGCGACCCGGGGAGCCACCGTCCGCAACGCGGTGACCGGCGCCTGTGCCGCCTCCGCGGTCGTCGCCGCTGACCTGGCCGCGACCGGGACCGGCCCCGATCCGGGGGTGCTGGACATCGTATTCGGGGAGATCCTGGGGACTGCCTACGACGCGAAGTTTCTCGACCTCGAGCTTGGCGAGCAGCGTTACCTGACCCGCAACTACTTCAAGCTGCACGCGTGCAGCCGGTGGAATCACGCCGCGATCGAGGCCACAGCGGTGCTGCAGGCGACCCACGGCCTCGTACCCGAGGAGGTCGAGGACGTCGAGGTGGCGACCTATGACCCCGCTATCCGCCTCCGCGACCCCGAGCCCGCCAACGGATTCGCCGGCAAGCACTCGATCCCGTACTCGGTGGCCGCTCGTCTGCGGTACGGCGCCAACGGCCTGGAGCAGTACACCGACGAGGCCGTCGGCGATCCTGCGGTCCGTGCGCTGACCCGGCGGGTCCGGGTGGTCGAGGACCCTGACTACACGCGGGCCGCGCCGAGGGTACGGGCGGCCCGGGTCACCGTGCGGCTCCAGGACGGCCGCACCCACACCGCGGTCGAGGACCGGCCGCCGGGTGGATTCGACCGGCCCTACCCGGCCGGGGCGCTGGCCGCCAAACATCATGAGCTGCTCCGCCGGACCCTCCCGGAATCGACAGCAGCGTCGTTGCTCGACTGGTGCCTCCGGTTGCCCGCCGCCGACAGTCTCGGCGAGTTGCAAGAGATCCTCGGGCCAGCCGCATGAGCGTTGCCGACCTCGCAGGCGTCGCTGCCGGAACACGGTGGGAGACAGCACCCGTCGGCGCCCGCGAGAGGATCGTCGACGTGGTCGCCGACTGTCTCGCGGTTACCGCGCTGGGCTCGACCCGTGCCGAGCTGTCGCTGTTGGTTGCCTCCTACGAGCATTGGGCAGGCAACGGCCGGGCAACCGTCGTCGGGTCCGCACGCCGCTGGCCACCGGGGACCGCGGCGCTGCTCAACGGGTGCGCGCTTGCCGCTGACCAGCTCCAGGACGGTCACCGCCTGGCCCGTGGCCACCCCGGATCTCATGTCGTCCCCGCCGTACTGGCGCTAGCCGAGGCGACCGACGCCGAGGGCTCGGAGCTACTCAGCGCAGTGCTCGCCGGGTACGAGGTAGGCGTCCGGCTGGGCCGCGCGATGGGCGGAACCCCCGAAGGAGTGCACGACATCGGGACCTGGGGCGAGGTGGCCGCGGCGGTCGGTGTGGCGCGGCTGCTGGCTCCGAATCGACCGGAGGTGATGCACCGCGCGATCGAGCTGGCCGCTTCGACCGTGCTGGCCACCGACGCAGACAGCGTGTTCACCGGAGCGAGCGGGAGCCATCTGTTCCTGGGTGTCTCGGCCCAGCTGGGACTCTCCGCCGGGACGGCTGCGGTCAGCGGTCTGGCCGCCGCCCCCGACTCGGTGGACCGGCATTTCGGTGCGCGCGCCGCTGCCGACTGGCGACCCGAGCTGCTCACCGCCGGGGTCTCGGCCGGGACCTGGTCGGAGTACGAGGTGCTGGGCGGCTACCTCAAGCGGCATCCGACCTGTGCGCATCTGCACGGCGTCAACGACGCGGTGGAGGACCTGATCGCCGGCGGGCTCCGCGCGGCCGATGTCTCGACCATCGAGGTGTCGGTCTCGGCGTCGGTCATCCGGTTCGCCCCGGTGGCCGACGGTGAGCTAGCCGCCCGGTTCAGCATTCCCACGTCGGTGGCGGTGGCGGTGGTCTCCGGCCGCCTGGACGAGACGAGCTTCGACGCAGCCACGGTGCGGACTCCCGCGGTCCGCGACCTCGCCCGGCGGGTCCGGGTAGGCCACGACCCCGCGCTGGACGCCGGGTACCCGGCCGGCCGGCCGGCGACGGTCCGGGTGGTGCTGCGTGACGGCAGCGCGCGTACGGCCACCACCGCGCGGCCCCGCGGAGATGCCGACCGCTGGCCGAGCCGGGACGTCGTGGCCGATAAGGTGATCCGGCTGCTGGGCCGACGATTCGGTGATCGCGCCGCGGGTATCGCCGCGGCGATCCAGGGGCTGGCCGAGGGCGGCCGTCCGAGACAGCTCGGTGACCTGCTCCGCACAGCGGCACAGGATTGCCCCCGATGATCGTCACCCGCCGCAACGGTGGCTTGGAGCTCGTGGAGCAGGTGGAGCACGGCCGGGTCGCCGGCGAGCTCGCGGCCGCCTGGGGCAACGCCGACTGGGCGGCACCCGATCCCGGCCCGCCGGTCGTGCTCGCCGCGACCCGGCACGACGAAGGCTGGCGCGCTTGGGACGGCACGGTCCTCTTCCACGACCTGGAACGGCGTCCGCTGCACTTCCTCGAGATCGACCTCGAGGAGCACATAAGTCTGTATCGCGGCGGCGTGCAGCAGGTTTCGCTGCTCGACGTCTACGCAGGCTTGCTCGTCGGGATGCATTGGTCCGGGCTGTATCGGGGCCGGTGGTCCCGACCTGGTGCGGGCTCGCGCCTGCAGCGCAGCGAGCAGGACGCCCGGCGCCAGGATGCCGTCATCGAGGAGGAGGAGCGGCGCTGGATCCTAGCGCGCCGCCGGGCCTGGACGGTCGACGAGCCGCGGAGTGTGTTCGAGACCCGGCTGTGGCAGCACTACGACCTTCTCCAACTGTGGGATCTGCTCTCGCTTTACCTCTGCGTCATGCCCGACGAGGACCCCGCCCGGGAGCCGGCCGATCAGCCCTGCACCGAGGCGCCTCGTACCTGGGGACCGCAACTCCGCGACCTCGAGCACCACCCCGAGGCGGTCCTCCTGCCGCCGGTCGCGGTGACTCCCGGTGGAAAGCGTTGCGCCATCACTGCTGCCGTGACCTCGCCTGGCGTGGTCACCCTCGATCCGTTCCCCTTCGCCGCGTCGGTCCGTGTCGAGGTGGCCTCCAGGATCCTGCCGGACCGGAGGTGGACCCACGACGAGGTCGTCGCGCGGCTGGCCCGGACGCCCGCAACGGCCCGAACCTGGCGCCTGGAGCCTGGCGGTGTGCGATGAGCCGCCCACCAGACCTGGTGCTTCGCGCAGCCCTGGACTTCCTGCGGGACGAGGCCGGCTTCGCGCAGGTCACCACTCTCGACCGGCAGGGCTTTCCGGTGGCGCGCACCATGACTGCGTTCATCCGGGACGACTGGTCGGTGGATCTGGTCCAACGCGGCACTCACGCCCGCGTCGCACAGTGGCGGAGCAACCCGCGGACCCTGATCGCCTGGATCGGGGCACCAGCCTCCGACGCCTCCAATGATTCACCGCACGTCTTCGATCTCGGGCTGCTGCCACCGCGGGCCGTGTTCGTCCGTGGCACCGCCGCCGTCATGGAGGACGAGTGGACGGTGGAGTGCTACCAGCGAGAGCTCGCCGCGCAGCGCGCCGTGGGCCACACCCGGGCCCCGGTGCGCGACCGGGGGCGCATCGTGGCTGATCTCGTCGGCGTCCACCTCACGCCGGTACGCATACGGCTCGAGGGCTTCAGCAGCGGCGCCAACAGTTTCGATTGGACCGTGCACGGAGGAGAGACATGAGCATCAAGACCATCCTGGGCTACGACATCGTCGACGGCGTGGCTGCGGCGGACTACGAGAAGTGGCTCTTCGAGGTCCACGCGCCGGACCTCCTGGCCAACCCGCACCTGGACCGCATCGTGTTCAACAAGGTGCTGCGCCCGGTCACGCAGGCATCGGGCGGCTCCGCGCAAGTGCCGGTCGGCCACAGCTTCTATCGGATCGCGGAGATGCACTTCGCCGACGAGCAGGCCTATGCCAACTACAGGGCGTGGTTCGCAGAGCATCCCATCCCGCCCGAACGTGGCCCGGCCGGCCGTACCGACTTCAAGTTCTACCTGGTGACCGAGAGCACCGAGGTGACGCGCTGAACCCCGCCAACATGGCCCGGACGGAGCCGGGCCAGACGGGTCCGTGGACCACCCGGGTGCGCGACCAAGCCCGGGAAGCCGCCGCCGGTCCGTACCGGAGGCAGTGGCCTGCCGTGCTGGACGGTCTGCGCCGGCTCGCCCAGCTGCGGGCGCAGCCGGTGCCCGCCGACCTCGCCACCTGGGCCGTCGATCTCGCCGATGTCACCGACCCGGCTGCTGCTGTGGAATCGGGGCCGGGTCGGGCCGCGGACGAACCCGGCGAGAGCGGTTGGGGCGTGCCGTTGCTGGGCACCTCCCTGACCGCCCAGCCCTTTCCGGCACTCCTCTGGAACGGTGCCCGCTCGGCCCGGGCCGGGCTGGGGA
>JALZIX010000048.1 GCA_030860025.1 Actinomycetota bacterium | reverse complement strand
ATCTGGCATCTGGATGCGATGACGGTGCCACCCGGCGCAGTCTCGGTCGCCTGGACCGACCGTGCCACCCAGGCATTCGCCACCCGCGGGGTTGTCGGTGTGCAGTTCCATGCGGAAGTGATGATGGCAGGCGCTCGCGTGTGGTCGGCGAAGTATCGCCGCTACCTACTGGCGCTGGGCATCGATCCCGACGAACTTCTCGAACAGGTCCGGATCCGGGAGCCCGAGACCCGCCGCCTCGCGCATCGACTCACCGACCGCGTGTTGCGGCAGCTCGGCTTCGCCAGCGCCGAAGGTCAGCCGCGGCACTCGCTCAGCGTTGGCAGGTCGGACACCAGTACGTGACCCTTTCATAGCCGGACGGCCCTTGGTGGCCGCGCGCAATCGGTGTCCCGCAGCGCCGACACGGTTTGCCTTGACGCTCGAAGATCCACAGCGTTTCCCCGCGCCGGAGGCTTCCCGTCGTGGATTGCTGTGGCCGCTCCCGGTTGTGCAGCATCAGCCGACGAATTCGGTCCACCAGGCGGGCCAACGCGTCCGACTCGATGTCGCCGACGTGTTGTTGCGGCCGGATCCCCGCTAGGAAGAGCCCTTCTGTGCGGTACAGCGTCCCGATCCCGGCGAGGTTGCGCTGATCGAGTAGGGCGACCCCGATCTCAGCGTCAGGCTGCTTGCCCAGGCGGCCGAGGGCAATGTCCGCGTCCCAGTCCGGGCCAAGCAGGTCCGGCCCGAGATGCCCGACCAGCGAATCCTCCTGGGAGCTGGGGACATACGCGAGCTCTTGCAGCAGGAAGCCGACGCATTCCACCGCCGCCGTGGACAGCACGACTCGCACGGCGTGTGCCGGGCCGCCCTTCCACGGTTGACCGACCGGCTGGATGCGCCAACTGCCGTCCATCCGGAAGTGGCTGCGCAGTGTGTGGCCGTCGGCGAATCTGAACAGCATGTGCTTGCCGCGCGGAACCACCTCGAGCACGGTCTGTCCGGTCAGGTCGAGCGCGGCAAGCTGCGGCACCCGTAGTTCGCCACGAGTCAACATCTGGCCGGCCAGCGCCTGGTTCATCCGTTTTGCTGCGAGCCAGACGGTGTCGCCTTCGGGCATTCCGCCATTGTTCCTGCTGGTCGGGGCGGGACGGGGAGAAGGTGTGGGCGGTCGCACATCACCGATCGGGAATGATCACGCCCGATTCCGCGATCTTCTGTGTGAGATGAATGTCCTGAATCTGACCCATGTTTCGCAGCGTCTTCGCCCGAATCCCCCGGAGTCGCACAACGACGAGCCGGTCACGGTGACGGTGGCCCGTACCGTGCTGCCCGACAATCAACCGGCCTTCGAGGAGTGGGCAGACGGAATCCAGTTGCGGATGGCGGACTATCCGGGTCACTTGGGCTCGACGATGCTCAACCCCGGGCCGGGCGAGGACGAGTACCACATCGTGTACCGCTTCGCCGACGCCGAGACCCTGCACATCTGGGAGCACTCCGAGGAGCGGGCGCAGTGGTTGGCCAAGCTCGAGGAGATGGTCGAGAGCGAGCGTTTCGCGCGCGTCACGGGGCTGGAGACTTGGTTCACGCTCCCCGACCGAGCAGACCAGCGGCCGCCCCGCTGGAAGATGGTCGCGGTCACGAGCAGCGTCATCTTCGTCCTCCAGCTGCTGATCCAGGCGTTCCTCCTGTCTACGCTGCTGCACTGGCCGCTGGTCGTCCGCGCGGCGATCATGTCGCTGGCGATGACTCTGCTGATGACCTACCTCGTCATGCCGCGGGTCACCAAGCTGCTCCGCCGTTGGCTGTTCCCTAGCGACGAAGGCCAAAAGCGCGGTTAGGGTTGGCGGCACAACCGCCGCGCTTGACATCTTTAGTTCGTCCGACGCATCCGAAGCCCTCGCGGGGTCACCGTGAAGCCGGCGGTCTCCAGCGCCCTTGTCACTGGGGAATCCTCGACCGCTGACATACCGTCGCTGCGCTGGACCGTGAGTCGACCCAAGGCCCCGCGTGCGGCGCCGTTGGCAAGCGCGGTGGCAGCTTCGGCGAGTGCGTCCGGATCCTCGGTGAACGTGAGCAAGGAACGCCCGCCGCGCTCGACGTAGAGCACCAAGGCACCGTCCACGATGACGACGACCCCACCGGCCTTCCGGCCCGGACGGTGGCCGCCCTCGCGCGCCGGCCACGGCAGTGCCGCGCCGTATGGGTTGGCCGGATCCGCCGCCGCGAGCAGCACCGCGCCGGAACCCTTGTCTTCGTTCAGCCCGGCGATCCCGCGCAGCCGGTCGACCGCGCCAATGGAGCCGAACTGCGCCGCGCCGAGAGATTCAATGAAGTACCCGCGCCGAAGCCGGCCGCTCTCCTCGAAGGCGCGCAATACCGGATACAGGGTCGCGAAGGCTCCCGGCAGTTCATCGACGCCTGCGGCACTGCGAGTCAGGATCCCATGGCGTTCGACGAGACTCTCGGCTCGGGCGTGCACCCGACGCGTTGCATCTGCGTCTCGCTCCGGTACGGCCGACCACCGACCGGCGACCTGTGGCGGTCCTGAACGCGTCGGCATCCGGGCCCGCCCCGGCCGGGTAGCGCGGCCGTAACGTGGCCGGGGGCTGATTGCCTGACGATGGGCTCCGCGGCCGGCCAACGTGGTCCGCAGCGGGGCAAGGGTGTCGTTGGTGAGCAGCCCCGCCCAGACCAGGTCCCAGATCGAGGTCGTCACCTCGGAGTCGTCGGTGCTGCCGACAGCGGTGACGAGGTCGCGGAAGAACAGCGCGCGCCCGCCGCCGAGCGCGACAAGTACGGATTGAGCGAGGTCGGACTCGACCGGCAGCGCATCAGGCAATAGCAGTGGAGCCAGGTCGGCCGGTGTCAGAGTGAGCCAGCCGTCGGAGCCCGGTAGGCCGCCGGCGCCGGTCCAGAGCACCTCCCCGGCACTGGTGAGTTCGTCGAGCATCGCCGGGTTGTAGTTGCGTACGCGGCCGGGCAGCACCAGGGTCTCCAGCGCGGAGGCCGGCACGAGCGCGCCCGCCAGTTGCTCGACGACCGTGAGAACGCCGTCCACACCGGACAATCGAGGGCCGACGCCTTGCCAGGTCGGCAGGAACCGGCCGAACGTCTGCGGCTCGACCGGCTCGACCTCCTTGCGCAAAGCGGCCAGGGAACGTCTGCGGATCATCCGGAGCACTTCGGCGTCGCACCATTCGATTCCGGTGCCCTGGGGCCGGAACTCGCCGCTGGTGACCCGGCCGTTACCGGCGAGGCGGCTCAACGTCGCCGCAACAACGGCGGCGCCGAGTCCCAAGCGTCTCGCGCAGTCCTCGACGTGGAAGGGCCCGTGGGTACGGGCGTAGCGCCCCACCAGGTCACCGACCGGGTCGGTGACCGGTTCGGTGAACACTTCGGGGACGCCGACCGGGAGCGCGGCACCGAGCGCGTCGCGCAGGCGCCCGGCGTCTTCGATCGCGGCGAAGCGCTCCTGCGCGGCGATCCGTACGGGAATGAGCCGCCGAGCGTCGACCAAGTCGTCCAACCAGGCGCTGGAAACCCCGCGGGCGGCTGCTTCGTCGGCACGCAGATCTCCGACGAGCCGGAACAGGTCTGCGGCCGCGTCCAGATCGCGCGGATGCCGGTCGGCCGGCAACCGCTGGATCTCGCTCTCGATCTCGAGCAGCGAGGTGAGGTCCAGCAGCTCCCGGAGTTCGGCCTGACCCAGGAGTTCGGCCAGCAGTGTGTTGTCGAGTGCGAGCGCTTGTGCTCGACGCTCGGCCAGGGGCGCGTCACCGTCGTAGATGAACGCACCGACGTACCCGAACAGCAGCGACTGCGCGAAAGGCGAAGCATTGGCGGTCTCGACGTCGACCACGCGGATCCGGCGCGAGGTCACATCACGCATGAGGGTGACCAGGCCAGGCACGTCGTACACGTCCTGCAGGCACTCTCGAACCGTCTCCAGGACGATCGGGAACGAGCCATAATCGCTCGCGACGCCGAGGAGCTGAGCCGCTCGCTGACGCTGCTGCCAGAGTGGTGTCCGACGTCGAGGGTCCCGCCGTGGCAGCAACAAGGCCCGAGCGGCACACTCCCGGAAGCGAGCCGCGAAGAGAGCCGACCCACCGACCTCAGCCGTGACGGCGGCCTCGACCTCGTCCGGGTCGAGCAGGATGAGGTCCGCCGACGGCGCCTCCCCGGTGGTGTCCGGGAGTCGAAGCACGATGCCGTCGTCGGAGTGCATGGCCACGACGTCGGTGCCGAGGCGCTCCCGCAGGCGTGCCGTGAGGACCAGCGCCCAGGGGGCATTGACTGGTGCGCCGAACGGAGAGTGCACGACCAGACGCCAGTCGCCCAGTTCGTCGCGAAATCGCTCGACGACCATCGTCCGGTCATCTGGTAGGTGCCCGGTCGCCTCGGTCTGATCGCGGAGGTAGGCCAGCAGGTTGTCGGTCGCCCAGCCGTCCAGGCCGGCCCCGGCCAACCGGTCCCGCGCCTTGTCCTGGGCGCCGTCTCGCTGATTACCGACTTCGCGGAGGAACGCGCCCACCGCTCGGCCGAGTTCGAGCGGGCGACCGGGTGCATCGCCGTGCCAGAAGGGCATTTTCCCAGGCTGCCCGGGCGCCGGACTGACGAGCACCCGGTCGTGGGTGATGTCCTGGATCCGCCACGAGGACGACCCGAGCAGGAACACGTCGCCGTTGCGGGATTCGTAAACCATCTCCTCGTCGAGTTCGCCGACCCGCCGGCCCACCATCCCGGGCTCGCCGACCAGGAACACCCCGAACATGCCGCGGTCAGGGATGGTGCCGCCGCTGGTGACCGCGAGGCGCTGGGCCCCCGTCCGTGCCGTCACCGTGTCGGTCACCCGATCCCAGGTGACCCGCGGTCGTAGTTCGGCGAAGGCGTCGGAGGGATACCGGCCGGCGAGCATGTCCAGCACGGCGTGCATGGCCGACTCCGGAAGCCCGGCGTATGGCGCGGCTCGCCGTACGAGCGCGCCGATCTCCTCGACGGTCAACGGGCCCAGCGTGACCATGGCGACGATCTGCTGGGCGAGGACGTCGAGCGGATTGCGCAGAAACCGCAGGGACTCGATCTCGCCGGACTGCATCCGCTCGGCAACAACCGCGGATTGCAAAAGGTCGCCGCGGAACTTAGGGAACAGCACTCCGCTGCTCACCGCCCCGACCTGGTGCCCGGCCCGCCCGACCCGCTGCAAACCCGAGGCCACCGTAGGGGGTGACTCGACCTGGATCACGAGATCGACCGCGCCCATGTCGATCCCCAGTTCGAGACTCGAGGTGGCGACGACCGCAGGTAACTGCCCGGACTTGAGGGCTTCCTCGACCACGGATCGCTGCTCGCGGGAGACCGAACCGTGGTGGGCGGCGGCAACCGGGACGAACCCCGCCGGCAGGGCAGCCCCGATACCGGCCTGGGCCATTACCTGAGCCGGCATCTGCCCTGAGTCGTCTATCTCGGCTCCGGCACGCTCGGCAGCCAACTCATTGAGTCGTGAGGTGAGTCGCTCGGCCAGCCGTCGCGAGTTGACGAACACGATGGTGCTGCGATGAGCCTGGATCAGGTCAAGCACCCGCTCCTCGACATGCGGCCAGATGCTCGTGCGCGGTTGCGACCCTGCTGCTGACCCGGTGAACTCCCCGGTCTCGGCTCCCAGCTCGGCGAGATCCTCGACCGGGACCACGACCGAGAGGTCTACCTGCTTCTCGACGGTGGGAGCTACCACCCGTACCGGTCGGCCGCCGGCCAGGAAGGTCGCCACCTCGTCGATCGGTCGTACCGTGGCCGACAGGCCGATCCGTTGCGCGGGTCTGTTCAGCAGATCGTCGAGGCGCTCGAGAGAAAGAGCCAGGTGGGTCCCTCGTTTGCTCGGCAGCACCGCGTGGACCTCGTCGATGATCACCGTCTCCACCGCCCGCAGTGCCTCCCTGGCGCTGCTCGTCAGCAGGAGGAACAACGACTCCGGGGTGGTGATCAGGATGTCGGCGCCGTGCCTGGCGAATGCGCGACGCTGCTCGGGTGAGGTGTCACCCGAACGGATGGCCACCTCGATGTCCGGCGGTGCCTCACCGAGCCGGGAGGCGGCCTGACGAATGCCGGCCAGTGGCGCCCGTAGGTTGCGCTCGACGTCCACCGCCAACGCCTTGAGCGGGGAGATGTAGAGCACTCGGCAGCGCGCCTCCGGCGCCGGCGCGGGCCCCGATCCAGCGGCGCGGCGGCGGGCGGGCGCCCGCGGTGGTAACGGATTGTTGGCCAGCTGGTCGATCGACCACAGGAAGGCGGCCAGGGTCTTGCCCGATCCGGTCGGGGCCACCACGAGGGTGTGCGAGCCGTCGGAGATGGACTCCCATGCGGCGGCCTGGGCGCTGGTCGGCGCAGCGAAGGCACCCGAGAACCAGGCACGGGTGGCCGGTCCGAATCGCTCCAAGGCGCTCATCCCGCCCATCCTTACCCAGACCTCTGACATCTGCTTGGGACCTCCACCGCCTCCCTTCACATGCGCCTGACACGGGTAAGGGCCACACTTTGCCCGTGAGCAGATCTCCGACGCGCCCACCGGCTCGCCTGCCCGGTCGCCGGGGGCTGCGCGCGGGCCTGTTGCTCGTCCTCCTGCTGGTCCTCAGTGGGTGTCTCAAGTACGAGTTGATGTTGGTCGTCGACGAGAACGACAAGATGAACGGGACGTTGATCGTGGCGGTGGCCCGCGAGTTCGCCGCCGGGGAGAACATCCTCGGGCAGACCGGTGACCTGAACCCGTCGGGGGGCACCGTCACCAAGGAGGCGTACGAAGACGCCGACTACATCGGTAGCCGCTACATCATCGACGGCGTTCCGATCTCCGAGATCGACAGCCTGTCCTCCGACAGTTCGATCCGGTTCTCGCTGACCCGCGAGGGCCAGGAGTATGTGCTGGACGCGAGCATCAATTTCGACCTTGCCGGCACCGAAGCGGTGCCGAGCGCGACCAGCTTCACGGCCATGGTCTCGTTCACGTTCCCGGGTGCGGTCACCGAGTCCAATGGCATGATCGACGGCAATACGGTCGTGTGGTCGGCGCTGCGTCCGGATGCCGAGAACACCCTGGCCGCGCGCGCCAGCGCCGTGTCAAATGGCCAGGCCAGCGATCCCGCATCCGCGTCCGGCATCCCGTGGTGGATCTGGGTCCTGGGCAGTGCCGGCGTGCTGCTCCTCTGCGTCATCGTCGTGATCCTGGTACTCCGCAACCGCCGGGCAACCAAGGCCGCCCAGTCTCCCGGCGCGCCGGGAGGGTGGTCCGAGCAGCAGCCCGGTTCCTACGACCAGTACGGCAACTGGTCCGCGGCGGGCGCCGGAAACAGCCACCAGAGCGGCTACTACGACTCGGGGCTGGCCGAGGGATACGGCTCGTACTACGGCACGTACGGCAAGACGCCCAGCGGTGCGTACGACTACCAGTCGGGCGGCTCGTACCAGGGTAGCGGCGCGATCACCGGGGATACCTATGGCGGACCACCCGGCACGGCGCCGGCGCCGACCTACCCCCACCCGGCTTATCCGCAGGCGGGTTACGCGCCCGGTCATCCGGCCCTCGGCTATCCGCCCGGCGGCTACTCCGGGGAAACAGTGGTCGGTTATCCGGACAGCTCCCAGCCCGGGCACGATTGGGATGTCAGACCGACCACTTGACCGTTGACGGTTGTTACCCGCCAGTAGCTTGTGGCCTATTTGACTGGCACACTTGACCCATGCAAAGCCGTCTCTACGAACCCGAGCACAAGGCGTTCCGGGACATGGCCCAGGCATTCTTGGCCAAGCACGTGGCGCCCTTCCATGATCAATGGGAGACCGATGGCGTGGTCGATCGGGGCATCTGGACTGAAGCCGGCAAGCAGGGCCTGTTGGGTATCGATGTCGACGAGGTTTACGGCGGCGGTGGGGTCCGCGACTTCCGGTACAACGCCGTGCTGCATGAGGAGATCGTCCGGATCGGGGCCAGCGGGGTCGGCTTCGGTTTGCACAACGACGTTGTCGGCCCCTATTTGTTGGACCTGACCACCGAGGAGCAGAAGCAGCGGTGGCTTCCGGGTTTCGTCTCAGGCGAGATCATCACAGCGATCGCGATGACCGAGCCGGCGGCCGGTAGCGACCTGCAGGGAGTCCGGACGACGGCCAGGCGTGCTGGGTCGGACTACATCCTGAACGGCTCCAAGACCTTCATCACAAACGGGATCCTGTCCGACCTGGTCATCGTGGTGGCCAAGACCGACCTGGACAAGCCGGGCGCACAGGGAATCTCGCTCCTCGTCGTCGAGCGGGGAATGCCCGGTTTCGAGCGTGGCCGCAACCTCGACAAGGTCGGCCTCAAGGCCCAGGACACTGCTGAGCTCTTCTTCGACGACGTGCGCATTCCCGCGGAGAACCTGCTCGGCAGAGAGAACGGCGGGTTCCTACATCTGATGGAGAACCTGCCCCAGGAGCGGCTGTCCATCGCCGTGGGCGCGGTCGCAGGTTGCGAGCGGATGCTGGGCATCACGCTGCAGTACGTCAAGGGTCGTACGGCCTTCGGACGTCCGGTCGGGAGTTTCCAGAACAGCCGCTTCATCCTGGCCGACCTCGCGACCAAGACCCGGATCGCCAGGGTGTTCGTCGACGAGGCGATCGCGGCCTTGAACGCCGGTGAATTGAGCGCCATCGATGCAGCGATGGCGAAGTACTGGACCACCGACTTGCAGAACGTGGTCGCCGACGCCTGCGTGCAGTTGCATGGCGGATACGGGTACATGAGTGAGTACCCGATCTCGAGGGCCTGGCGGGACTCGCGGGTCCAGTCGATCTATGGGGGAACGAACGAGATCATGAAAGAGATCATCGGCCGGAGCATGGGCCTTTAGCCGATCGCGTGGGGGCGACCCCGTCCGTCAGTCGTCCTTGTTGCGCCGGCGGTAAGCCAGGACGAGCACGACGAGTGCGCCGAGTAGGACAACCGCGGTCGCGAGTTGCCAGGCCAAGTCGTAGTCGCCAACTGCATCCATGCGCCCGATCCTGCCACGGCGACCGGGTCTCGGTCGGGCCGATGCGTGCGCCGCCTGGCAGCCCAACTCGTAGGCTCGACGGTGTGCGGATGACGGAGTTCTGGGACCAGATGACCACGCAGTTCGGCCCTGCCTATGCCGAATCCGTCGCCCGCGATCACGTCTCCGCGAGGCTGAGGGGCATGACTGCGGTTCAGGCGATCGAGGCCGGCGAACCGTACAAGACGGTGTGGCTGGCTATCTGCGCGGACTTCGATCTGCCGGTCCGCGTCCGCTGATTTCCGGGTGTGTCTGAGTTCGGCGTGTCGCTCGTCATCGAACACCTGTTCGGATAACTTCTTCCACAGGCCGCAACACGCTGTCCCCAGATCGACCGGGAACCGCGGTTGTGTCGGTGGCCGGCCGTAGCGTCGTGTTCAGTCCCCAGGAACGGGGGAGCGCGACCCGAAACGAAGGTGGGAGCACGATGGCAGGACTCGACCGGGACAAGGCGCTGGACATGGCTTTGGTCAACATCGAGAAGCAGTACGGCAAGGGTTCGGTCATGCGCCTGGGTGATGAAGTGCGACCCGCCATGAAGGTCATCCCGACCGGCTCCATCGCCCTCGACGTCGCCCTCGGCGTCGGCGGTCTCCCGCGCGGCCGGGTCATCGAGATATACGGACCTGAGTCTTCGGGGAAATGTCTGACCGCTGACACTTACCTCTGGACGGACCGCGGCCTGGAAACGATTGCCGAGCTCTTCGCCCGATGTGGTCAGAAGGCGTCATGCACGAGCCGAGTCACCGATATCCGCGACCTCGGTGTTCGAGTGGTCAACGAGCGCGGCGAGCTGGAGCCTGTCGCCGCCCTCACGCACAACAACAAGCGCCCGGTCGTGCGAGTGACCGTGTCATCTGGCCGAACGGTGAGCGCTACCCACAATCACCCGCTGCGGGTCATGAACGATCGCGGCTTCATCGTGTGGCGCAAGGCTGGCGAGCTAAGAGTTGGAGACATGCTCGTCTCGGCCACGTTCGGGGCTGTCGAAGCTGCGCATGGTGACGGTCTCAGCGAGGACGAAGCCGTCCTGTTGGGATATCTCGTTGCCGAGGGAAGCCTCGGCTACAAGGACAGCATCCGCTTTACGAATTGGGATCCAGAGGTCGCCGGCGAATACACGAGGTTGGCTGAATCGCTCTTCGGCGTCACGGTTCGAAACTACGGCAACCGTGAGCACGTGATCTTCAATGTCAAGTTGCGCCGGCAGCTGTACAGCGAGTACGGCATGGACTACGTGAACGCGCCCGGCAAGACCATCCCGGCCCGGGTCCGGACCAGTGGTCACAAGGCGCAGCGCGCCTTCCTCTCCGCGCTTTTCGAAGGCGATGGATGGATCGATCCGAGTTCCACCATCGGGTTGGGTACGGCCTCGGAGCAGCTGGCCCGCGAGGTACAGCTGATGCTGTACGGCCTTGGCATCCCGTCGAGTGTCTACCCGAAGTTCAACCAGACGTATCAGCGCAACTACTGGTCGGTGATCGTCAACCCGGCCGTGGCGGCGCGCTTCCTTACCGAGGTCGGCTTCCGATCCGAGCGCCGTCGCAAGCAGGTCGAGCTGAACTTCCGACCGACCTCACATGACCCACAGCTGGAGAATGTTCCGCACGTCGCGACCCTGCTCCGCGATCTGCGCGACAGCTCAGGCATTGGATCACGTGAATTCGATCGGATTGCCGGAGACCTGTTCCGCTCGGA
>JALZIX010000035.1 GCA_030860025.1 Actinomycetota bacterium | reverse complement strand
CATCTCCACGCGCTGCCCGAGCACTCATCGCCACCGGTACCCCGACAGGAGCAGGACATGAGCACCGACCCCCCCGACGACACGAGCTGCACAGGTGCGCAAAGCATCGTGCGTTCCCTCGAAGCTGTCGGTGCCGACGTGGTGTTCGGCATTCCGGGTGGCGCGATCCTGCCGCTGTATGACCCGCTGTTCGACTCCACCGCCATACGGCACGTCCTGGTGCGACATGAGCAGGGCGCCGGTCACGCCGCCGAGGGGTACGCCCAGGCGACCGGCAAGGTCGGGGTATGCATGGCTACCTCCGGACCAGGCGCGACGAATCTCGTGACACCGATAGCCGATGCCCACATGGACTCGGTCCCGATCGTGGCGATCACGGGTCAGGTGCCCAGCGCGGCGATCGGCAGTGACGCTTTTCAAGAGGCCGACATCTGCGGGATCACGATGCCGATCACCAAGCACAACTTCCTGGTGGCCAACGCCGACGACATCCCGGAGACGATCGCGGCGGCCTTCCACCTGGCGGCTACGGGGCGACCGGGGCCCGTCCTCGTCGACGTACCCAAGGACATCCTCCAGGCGCGAACGACCTTCAGCTGGCCCAGCAAGATCGACCTACCCGGCTATCGCCCTACGCTGCGGCCCCACGGCAAGCAGGTCCGTGAAGCAGCGTCGGTGATCACCCAGGCCAAGCGGCCGGTTCTCTACGTGGGTGGCGGTGTCCTCAAGGCACACGCGACCGAGGAGCTGGCCAAGTTGGTCGAGCTCACTGGCGCTCCGGTCGTGACGACGCTGATGGCCCGTGGCGCCTTCCCGGACAGCCACCCGCAGAACCTCAAGATGCCCGGCATGCACGGCAACGTGGCAGCGGTGACCGCCTTGCAACGCAGCGACCTGCTGATCTGCCTCGGGGCGCGCTTCGATGACCGGGTGACCGGGAAGCTGTCCACGTTCGCACCGGGCGCCAAAGTGATCCATGCCGACATCGACCCGGCGGAGATCTCCAAGAACCGCACTGCCGACATACCGATCGTCGGTGACTGCAAGGAGACCATCGCGGCCCTCTACGACGCGCTGAACGACGAGCACGCGGCCGGTCGTAAGGCTGACCTCAGCGCCTGGTGGCGTCAGCTCGACGGCTACCGGGAGACCTATCCGCTGGGCTATGAGTGGCACGACGGGCAACTGGCGCCGCAGTACGTCATCGAGCGGCTGGGTGCGATCGCCGGACCGGACGCCATCTATGTCGCCGGAGTGGGCCAGCACCAGATGTGGGCCGCGCAGTTCATCAGCTACGAGAAGCCCTACACCTGGCTCAACTCCGGTGGGCTGGGAACAATGGGGTACGCCGTCCCAGCCGCCATGGGGGCGAAGGTCGGTCGCCCCGAGGCCACCGTGTGGGCGATCGATGGCGACGGTTGTTTCCAGATGACGAACCAAGAACTGGCCACCTGTGCGATCGAGGGGATTCCGATCAAGGTAGCCATCATCAACAACGGCAACCTCGGCATGGTGCGGCAGTGGCAAACGCTGTTCTACGGAGGCCGTTACTCCAACACCGGCCTGGGCACTCTGCAGACCGAACAGGCTCGCCGCATCCCGGATTTCGCACTACTCGCCGAGGCGCTTGGGTGCGTGGGCCTGCGCTGTGAGACCAAGGCGGATGTCGACATCACGATCGAGAAGGCAATGGCGGTCAACGACGCGCCAGTGGTCGTCGACTTCTGCGTCGGACAGGACGCTCAGGTATGGCCCATGGTCCCCGCCGGCACGAGCAATGACGAAATTCTTGCCGCACGCGACGTGCGCCCGGTCTTCGACGAGTCCCAGGTCTAGGGCTCAGGGAAGGATTGACACTGATGAGTAGACACACACTTTCGGTTCTCGTGGAAAACAAGCCGGGTGTTCTGGCGAGGATCTCGGCGTTGTTCAGCCGGCGCGGTTTCAACATCGACTCACTTGCGGTTGGACCCACGGAGAACGAGCACTTGTCCCGAATGACGATCGTGGTGGACGCCGCCGAGCAACCGCTCGAGCAGGTGACCAAACAGTTGAACAAGCTGATCAACGTGATCAAGATCGTCGAACTCGACGACGACGCGGCTGTTCAGCGCGAACTACTGCTCGTCAAGGTGATGGCGCCGATGGCTGACCGCTCCGTCGTCCTGCAGACCGCAGAGCTCTTCCGGGCCCGGGTGGTGGACGTCAACGCGGAAAGCGTCACTCTCGAAGCCACCGGTACGCCGGCGAAACTCGATGCCCTGCTCGAGTTGCTCAGACCGCTGGGAATCAAAGAAATGGCTCAGTCCGGCGTCGTCGCGATGGCCCGCGGTCCTCGATCCATCGCCGGTGCGAGTCCGTTGCGCGCGGTGGATCGCGCCTCCTGACGGCTCACTGATACTCCATCCACACCTCCTCACCCGAAAGCACTCCCCGAAAGGACATCCGCGTTCCATGGCTGCCGAGATCTTTTACGACGACGATGCCGATCTGTCCGTGATCCAGGGGAGGGTCGTCGCCGTGCTGGGCTACGGCAGCCAGGGGCACGCACACGCGCTGTCGCTGCGCGACTCCGGCGTGGACGTCCGCGTCGGCCTACCCGATGGTTCCAAGAGCCGCCCCAAGGCAGCGGCGGAGGGGCTGCGCGTCGTCACACCCGCGGAGGCCGCCGCCGAGGCGGACGTGATCATGATCCTCGCCCCCGACCACATTCAGCGCACGCTGTACGCCCAGTCGGTGGAACCCAACCTCCAAGACGGAGATGCGCTCTTCTTCGGTCATGGGTTCAATATTCGTTTCGGTTACATCACTCCACCCCCCAATGTGGACGTCGCGATGGTTGCACCCAAGGGACCGGGGCACCTCGTGCGCCGGGAGTTCTCAGACGGGAAGGGAGTTCCGTGCCTGGTCGCCGTCGAACAGGACGCTTCAGGCACTGCACTCGAACTTGCCCTGTCGTATGCCAAAGCCATCGGCGGGACTCGCGCGGGAGTCATCAAAACCACATTCACCGAGGAGACCGAGACCGATCTCTTCGGTGAGCAGGCCGTCCTCTGCGGTGGGCTCTCGGCGCTGGTCGTCGCCGGGTACGAAACGTTGACCGACGCGGGGTACCAGCCTGAGATCGCCTACTTCGAATGCCTGCACGAACTCAAGCTGATCGTCGACCTCATGTACGAGGGCGGGATCGCCAAGCAGCGGTGGTCGGTGTCCGACACCGCGGAGTACGGGGACTACACCTCCGGACCCAAGGTCATCGATTCGCGCGTCCGCGAGACCATGGCTGGCCTCCTCGCTCGGATCAAGGACGGTTCCTGGGCAAAGGAGTTCATCGCCGACCAGGACGCGGGCGCGCCGGACTTCAAGGCCAAGCGGGCCGCGGCCGAGGCCCACCCGATCGAGGCCACCGGACGCGAACTACGGGGTCTCATGAGCTGGGTCAAGACCGAAGACGACTATCAGGGCAGCGCAGCACGCAGCTGATCCCGCTGCGGGCGGTCACAACCGGCACGCTTGATCAGACGAGCGTCAACGACCCGGCGTTCAGCGGCCGCGGCGGGCGCGCTGGGCTGCGAAGTACTGAGCCGCCGGTCCCAGACTGAGCAGCACAAGAATCAGGATCGACATCAACAAGCCGATCAGCTGGAAGATCACTCCGCCGGTGTCCGTCCCGGGCTCTCCGAGGCTGCTGAAGAAGCCGATCAGTCCAAAGGCGGTGAGGATGGCGGCGCCGACGATGAGCAGCACCCGGCTCCGCCCGGTGACAGCCAGTACGGATCCCCAGATCATCATCACCGCAACGGCCAGGAGCAGCAGCGCGATGGCGATGAAAATTCCCGTGACAGCCCCAGCGAGACCGCTCCCGCCGTCGTCGACTCCGACTAGGAAACTACTGCCGACGAAAGCGAGGATGGCGCCGAGCACGGCGAACGCACCGAGGATGAACCCCAAGACAGCCGCCGCCGTCACACCCCCCGGCCGCTTGACCGGCGCTCCGCCGCCGTAGCCGTACTGCGGCTGGCCGTAACCCTGCGGTTGGCCGTAACCCTGCGGTTGGCCATACCCCGGGCTTTGGCCGTAACCCGGCTGGCCATATCCGGGCTGTTCTGGGGGGTTGCCGTAGGAACTCATGCGTCACCCGATCCTGGGCTGACCCGGTCCGCCAAGCGTCTTTCCGCCACGTGCGGTGATCCAGGCCCGGGACTGCGGGTTCATCAGGAAGACGATGATCAGGACCGGAATCACGAAGCTGAGCAGACTCGTGATCGAGAAGTACGTGATCATGGAGATCAGGTTGAGCACGATCGAGGCCGCTGCCACGACCAGCAGGATCACGAAGCTCTTGCCCTGCATGGCCTGGATGCCGCCGAAGATCATGGCGGCGGAGAGGACCAGCCCGATGATGACGAACAAGACATAAATGCCCGGCACGCCGAAGGACCCGATCACGCTGAATGCCAGCAGGGAGCCGAGAATGCCGAGACCGCCCGACACGAAGGCGAGTATCGCTGCCGCGGTGACCATCCCTGGCCGGTTCGTCGGCGCTCCACCGTAGGCACCCGGCGGCGGAGCGGATGGGTAACCGCTTGGCTGGCCGTGCGCCGGCGGCCCCGGCTGGCCGTACTCGGGGTGCGCATTGGGGTCTGGATTACCTGGCTGGGTCATGGCGGAGTCCTTCCCTCGTTAGTGTCAGGCGAAGTGTTGGGCAGCACGCTGGCCAGGTCAAGCACTCAAGCGAGTGTGGCGCGGCCTGCCGCGAAGTTAGACGTTTACGCGCATTGTGCTGCAGGGCACAGTCGGCGGTCTTCTACGCTGGTGACGTGTCCGCTTCCCGTCCCGTCGTCCTGATCGCCGACCGCCTGTCTCAGAAAGTCGTCGAATTGCTGGAGGCCGATTTCGAGTGCGTGCACGTTGACGGAACCGATCGCCCGGCCCTATTGGCCGCCCTGACTGATGCCTCCGCCGTCCTGGTGCGTAGCGCCACCACCGTCGACGCCGAGGCGCTGGCTGCTGCGCCACGTTTGAAGGTGATCGCAAGAGCCGGAATCGGGTTGGACAACATCGATATCGGTGCGGCCACGGCCCGTGGTGTGCTCGTGGTGAACGCCCCGCTGTCGAACATCTGGTCAGCGGCCGAGCATGCGGTCGCCCTACTGTTGGCCACGGCGCGCCAGATCCCGGCCGCAGATGCGTCGCTGCGGGCGGCCGCTTGGAAGCGCGCCTCGTTCAGTGGCGTCGAGATCGCGGACAAGACGGTGGGAGTTATCGGTCTCGGTCGGATCGGACTGCTGTTCGCAGCCCGGATGAAGGCGTTCGAAGCCCGCGTGATCGCCTTCGACCCCTACATCCAGCCAGGTCGCGCGACCCAGCTCGGTGTCCACCTGGTCCCGTTGGAGGAGTTGCTGCGGGAGAGCGACTTCATCTCCATCCATCTGCCCAAGACGCCGGAGACCGTCGGAATGATCGGGGCCAAGGAACTGGCGGCGACCAAACCGGGAACGATTCTGGTCAACGCCGCGCGTGGTGGTCTGGTCGACGAGCAGGCGCTCTTCGAGGCATTGCAGTCCGGGCATCTTGGGGGTGCCGGACTGGACGTCTACGACACCGAGCCGTGCACGGACAGCCCGCTGTTCACTCTTCCAAACGTCGTGGTCACCCCGCACCTGGGAGCGTCCACTACCGAGGCACAGGACAAAGCGAGCGTCTCGGTGGCCAAGTCCGTCCGGCTGGCACTACAGGGCGACTTCGTCCCGGACGCGGTCAACGTGCAGGTCGGCGGAGTGGTCGCCGAGGACGTGCGACCCGGGCTTGCCCTGGCCGAGAAGCTCGGACGGATCTTCACCGCGATCGCCGGCGGAATCGCCCTCCGACTGTCGGTCGAGGTACGCGGCGACATCGTCGAGCACGACGTGAGCGTGCTGACGTTGGCGTCACTCAAGGGCATCTTCACCGACGTGGTAGAAGAACAGGTCACCTTCGTCAATGCGCCGCTGCTTGCCAAGCAACGTGGCCTGGAAGTCGATCTGCTCACCGATCCGATCAGTGCCGACTACCGGAACGTGACCACGCTGCGCGGGGTCATGGCCGACGGACGCGAGATCTCGGTATCGGGAACGGTCAGCGGCCCCCGATTGGTGGAGAAGCTCACGGAGGTCCTCGGCTTCGAGGTCGACATCCGGCCCGAGGGATATCTCCTGTTCTTCCGCTACGACGACCGGCCCGGGGTTGTGGGCACCCTCGGGGCACTGCTCGGTGATGCCGAGATAAACATCGCCGGCGC
>JALZIX010000030.1 GCA_030860025.1 Actinomycetota bacterium | reverse complement strand
TGATCGGCGTGGGACGTCCCGAGTAGTCCCGCTGTAGGTCGGAAAGTTCTTGGCAGAAGCCGCGGTCCGCGATCGCTGCGACGTATGCCTCCGCGAGCTCGTCGAGGGCAGCGACCAGCGCCTCGGGAACGTACCTGCCGCCGTACTGACCGAAGCGGCCTGGCACGCCGAGTGTCTCACCGGCCTTGCCGGATAGGGTCATGGCGGTCCGATCAGGAAGAGGATCAGCGTGCGGGCCGCGGTGTTGCCGGATGAGCGCCGGCCGTGACGAGATCGGCCACCGACTGACGCGGGTTCCCCGAACGGACAAGTCCCTCACCGACAAGCACCGCATCCGCCCCCGCGGCCGCATACGAGATCAGGTCGTGTGCGCCGCGTACCCCGGATTCGGCGACTTTGATTACTGAGGACGGCAGTCCTGGAGCGATTCGGTCGAAGGTGCCGCGATCGACCTCGAAGGTCCGCAGGTTTCGGGCATTGACGCCGATCACACTGGCCCCGGCCGCCAGCGCTCGATCCGCCTCCTGCTCGTCATGGATCTCGACGAGGGCGGTCATCCCGAGTGACCCGATTCGTTCGACCAAGCTGATCAGCGCCTCGTCCTCCAGGGCCGAGACGATCAGCAGGCAGACGTCCGCACCCCACGCCCGGGCCTCATGGACCTGGTACGGGCTGACGATGAAGTCCTTGCACAGCACTGGGATCCCGACCTGGTCGCGGACCAGCCCGAGGTCTTCCAGCGACCCACCGAAGTGTCGGCGTTCGGTCAGGACGCTGATCACGCGCGCGCCCCCGGCCTCGTACTCGCGGGCCAGTGCGGCGGGGTCTTCGATCGAGGCGAGTCTGCCCTTCGACGGGCTGCGCCGCTTCACCTCGGCGATGACGCCCACTCCCGGAGCCTGTAATGCCGCGCGGGCGTCGAGGGGAGGACTTCGGCGGGCGGCGGCCGCCTTGATCTCAGCTAGGGGTCGGCGTGCTTCGCGGTCGGCGAGGTCGGCGCGGACGCCGTCCATGATGTCGTCGAGCACTGTCACCTTGAGGACGTTTCCCTTCGCGGTCGCCAGATCAACTCACTGTAACGAGGGTCGCGTGACGGTCTGGTCGCGGGTCGGCTGCTCTGCATCTGCGGGATGGCTCGGTGCAGAGTTCGACGTCGGATCCTCCCCTCGTTCGATCGCCGCCCACATTGCTGCCTCGGTGACCGGCGCACTCGCACCCGTCGGGCCCGCGGCGAGGTGGCTCTCTGGACCGCTGAGGTCGGTCCTGGCTCCCGGGCGAGAACGGCGTTCAAAACGTGTCCCCATCACGGGCCAACCTCGCGCGCGCACAACAGTGAAAACACCTACGGTGACTAACATCCCACCGCCGAGCAGCGCGAAGACAGCTGGTGCCCTAGACGCTTCTCGGTCTGCGTGCAGCGACAGTCCTCCCTCCTCGAACTGCTGCACCCAGGTAAACGCGTTAGTCATTCCGCCTTCTGCAACGAAGAACGAAGCCCTCAGCAGAATGAGCGCGCCAGCCAGGATCAGAACGACACCCACGATCGATCGACCTACCCGGCCAGTGGCCAGCAGAGCCAGCGCCGAGGCGCCGCCCAGGATGCCGATCGGCACCAGTGGAGCTATGAGATCGGCACCGCTGAACGTCTCGCTGACAGGGGGCAGCGGGGGGTTTCGAACAAGAGTCAGCTGAAGCCACGTTTGACCAGCCGTGAGCCACAAGACGGCAGCCGCCGTTCCGGAGCCCGCGACGGCCAACAGGAGCCCGCGCCGGGCGGGGCCCGCCGTCACGGGATTTCCCGCATCCTCTCCGCGGTCGCAATGGCTTGTAACACCACCTGCGCCTTCTGCCTGGTCTCCGCCTCCTCATTGACCGGATCACTGTCGGCCACGATGCCAGCGCCGGCTTGGACGTAGGCGACTCCATCGCGCAGCACAGCGGTGCGGATCGCGATGGCGACGTCGATGTCGTCGGCGAAGTCGAGGTAGCCCACCGCACCACCGTAAATGCCCCGCCGGGACGGCTCGAGTTCCTCGATGAGCTCCATCGCCCGCGGTTTCGGGGCTCCGGACAGGGTTCCAGCCGGAAAGGCCGCGCGCAGCACATCGAAGGGTTGGCACCCGGGGGCCAGGGTCGCCGAGACCGTCGACTCCAGATGCATGACGTGGCTGTAGCGGGCCACGCTCATGAACTCCACGACATCGACCGACCCCGGCTGGCAGATGCGGCCGAGATCGTTTCGGGCCAGATCGACCAGCATGAGGTGCTCGGCGCGCTCCTTCTCATCGGCGAGCAACTCGGCGGCCAACCGCTTGTCTTCCTCGGCATTCTCGTGGCGCGGCCGGGTTCCAGCGATCGGCCGGATGATCGCCGTCCGGTCCTTCACCGTCACCAACGCCTCGGGTGAGGAGCCGATGACATCCACGCCGTCCGGGAAGCGGAGGAGATACATGTAGGGGCTTGGATTGGTGGTGCGCATCACGCGATAGATGTCCAGGGCGCTGGCCGTGGTCAGCACCTCGAACCGCTGGGACAGCACCACCTGGAAGATGTCCCCCGCGCGGATGTGTTCCTTGGCGACCTGTACCGACTTGGCGTAGTCCCCTGGCGGGGTGCGCGATACGTAGTCCGCGGGACCGGTGCACAGGATGTTGACCGGATGTTTGCCGGGCTGGCGCAGCTGCGCGGTCATGGCGTCCAGCCGGGCTACCGCGTCGTGGTATGCCGCGGGTCGATCCGGGCTCGCGGCGAAGACGTTGGCCACGAGCAGTACAGAGCCCTGGACGTGATCAAGGACTGCCAAGTCGGTGGCCAGCAGGAATGCGAGCTCTGGCAGCTGCAACTCGTCGGGATTTCTGTCGGGCAGCCGTTCCAGGCGACGCACGGTGTCATAACCGATGTAGCCCACCATCCCGCCAGTGAGCGGCGGAAGGTTCGAGTCCCGCGGAGAACGCAAGGCGGCGACGAGGGCGCCGAGAGCGGCCAGCGGGTCCCGCGGTAGGTCCGCCATCAACGGCTCGCCGACCCAGTGCGTACGGCCATCTCGCTCGGTCAGCGTCGCCGGGCAACGCACGCCCACGAAGGAGTATCGGGACCATGACCGACCCGGTTCGGCGGACTCGAGCAGGAAGCTTCCCGGCCCGCCGGCCAGCTTGCGAAAGAGCCCCACCGGTGTCTCACCGTCAGCCAGCAGGCGCCGCACCACCGGGAGCACCGGCTCGGTGGCCAATCGTCGGAGTACCTCGTCGCGGTCCGGGTTTGTTCCGGCCGTCACTGCGCCACCGTCGGGTCGGGCCCGCCGACGGGCAGGGGCGTGACAAAACAGGTAGCCGCGCCGGTGTGGCAAGCGGGTCCGGTCTGCTCGACTCGAAGCAAGATCGAATCGCCATCGCAGTCCAGGGATGCCTGACGCACCGTCTGCCGGTTCCCCGATGTTTCGCCTTTCACCCAGTACTCGCCACGGCTGCGCGACCAGTAGGTCGCCTGACCGGTGTGGAGCGTGCGACTCAGCGCTTCGGCATCCATCCAAGCGAGCATGAGCACGTCACCGGAGTCGGCGCTCTGCACGATGACCGGTAGCAGTCCGCGCTCGTCGGTGCGCAGTTGGTCGGCGATCCTCGGATCCAAGGCCTGGGTCACTTCCCCATTGTCGACCCCCGCCGCGCCAGTCAGACGGCGGCGGTCGAGTCGGCCTTCTTGGCTGTCAGGTAGTCGGTGACGGGCTTGGCCAACGCCAAGGGCAGCGCGACCAGTGGAAGCACCGCGTACATGAGGGGAACTACGAAGAAGAACCTCGTGCCCTCCTCGTCGAACTCCGGAAGGGTGCCGATCCGGACCATCCAGTAGATGACGAAGGCCAGTTGGACCGCGCACGCCACAATGGTCAGCGTCCGGCTGTTGCCGCCCAATAGCTGGACCCCACCGAAGATGAGCAGTCCGACCGACACCAGTTGGAGGATCCCGATGATGGTGAACTCGGTCTCGTACGAATCGGCCTCGGACAAACCTGCAGAGCTGGCACTGCTCGCCAGGCTGGCGAAGAAGAGGACGTAGAAGGTAGAGAACAGCACCACCGCCGCCTGGATGAACATCAGTACTGCAGAGGCGGTGGCGCCGCCAGGTCGGATCGGCCCGCGCTGCATCGGATATCCGTAGGGCGGCGAGTATCCGTAGGAAGCTGGGTATCCCTGACCTGGCGGGTATCCCTGACCTGGCGGGGATCCCTGACCTGGCGGGGATCCCTGACCTGGTGGATATCCCTGACCTGGTGGGGATCCTGGGTTCGGTGGGGAGCCATGGTTCGGCGGGTTGGCAGACCCATGACCTGCCTCCGGATAGCCGGGCGGTCCCGCGTACTCACCCGGCTCCGCCGATGCCTCTTGTCCGGACACCGGCGCAGTGGTCCTCTGGTGGTCGTCTGGCTGGTTCATGTCTGTCCACTCCCCGCTGGTCGCTGATCGTATTCGAGCCTAGAGCCCGACGGCGTTCAGTCCGCGTGAGCCAGCCGGGGTTCCGGCGCGGCGTCCCGGCCGGCAGTCCGTCGCCACGACGCGTGCAGCGCTGCGTACGGACCGGGAGTGCCGACCAAGTCGTCATGGTGACCCCGCTGGGCGATCCGCCCGCGCTCGACCACGATCACCTCGTCGGCGCGTTCGGCCGTGGACAGCCGGTGCGCGATGGTGACCGTGGTCCGGCCACGGGTGAGCATGTCCAGGGCCGTGGTCAATCGCCGTTCGGTCGCCGGATCCACTGCGGAGGTCGCCTCATCAAGGACGAGGAGATCCGGGTCAGCCACGAACGCGCGGGCGATGGCAACCAACTGGCGCTCCCCCACCGACAACGACTCACCCCGCTGCCCGACGCGGGTCGAGACGCCATGCGGCATCCCGGCCAGCCAATCACCGAGACCGAGGTCGGCGAAGGCCTGCTCGACCTGTTCGTCGGTCCGGTCCGGCCGGCCGTAGCGGACGTTGTCGGCGATCGTCGCGTCGAAGAGGAACCCGTCTTGCGGCACCATCACGACCCGATCGCGCAAGGAGTCGAACCGCACCGAGTTCAGCGGTATCCCGCCCACCCACACCCTTCCGATCGTCGGATCCATCAGCCGGGTGAGGAGCTTTGCGATCGTTGTCTTCCCCGATCCGGTCTCGCCGACTATCGCGGCCCGAACTCCTGGCGCGATCGTCAGGTGCACATCGGTGAGCACCTCGGGTCCGCTGCCGTAGGCGAAGTGGACGTGGTCGAACTGCACCGCCAAGGACCCGGACGGCAGCGCCTTGCCAGCACCACGAGGGTCGGCGACATCGGGTTCGGTATCGAGGATGTCCAGGACCCGGCGGAAACTCGCCAACGCGTTCTGCGCCTCGTTCAGGACCTCGCTGGCCGTGGCCAACGGAGTCAAGAACAGCGTGACCAGGAACAGGAATGCCACCACGGTTCCGGCGCTGAGTTCGCCGGACACGCCCAGCAGGACGCCGAGCACCACCACGCCAGCGGTGGCCACGGCCGCCACGAACTCGACCGCCGAGAAGAACCCGGCGACCAACGTCTGCGCCTTCACCGCCGACCGATAGTGCGCGTCGATGGCTTTGTCGACCCGAGTGGCCGTACGGTCACCCACGCCGTAGGCACGTACGGTCACCGCGCCCACCACGGACTCGCTCACCGCGCCCAGCATTTCCCCGACCCGTTGGCGAACGGTCCCGTAGGCCACCGACAGCCGGCGTTGGAAGAAGCGAACGGCCAGCACGAGGGGAAAGAAACAGACGTAGACCAGCAAGGTCAGCTGCCAGGAGTAGATGGCCATGACGATCGTCGCGACGACGATCTGTCCCAGGCTGACCACACCCAGAATCCCGCCCCATTGCATGAACGTCGACATCTGGTCGATGTCGCTGGTCACCCTCGAGACGAGGGTGCCCCGACGCTGGGTCTGCTGATGCAGCATGGAGAGGTTGTGGACGTGGCCGAAACCGCGGACCCGGAGAGTCGCCAACGCCCCCTCCGTGGTCCGGAAGACCCGGTAGTTCAGGAAGTAGGCGGCGATCCCGGTGAGAACCACGACGCCGAGGCAGATCAGGACCGCGGTCCGGACGAACCCGGCGTCGGCGCCGCCCGGTGTGTTCAGGCCCCGGTCGATGGTCTGCTGGATCGCGACCGGCACGACCACCCGGCCGCTGGTCGCAACCAGCGCAAGGCCGAGCGTGCCGGGCAGACCCTGACGCAACTCAGGCAACATGCGGGCGCCCCGGACGAGGGTCTTGATCGCCCCGTCGTTGCGGTGGTCGGCTGCCGTGGTCAGCAGTCCCGCGTCGGCGAGTTCGTCGCCCTCCTCCTGTGACAGGACCCTAGGCATGATCCATCCCTACCCCAGCCACGATCACTGCAGGCCCCGCCCGGCCGCCCACCGCCCCGTCGTATGCCTGTACGAGCGCGGCATAGCCGGGCACAGTCCGCTCCAAATCCGCATGGCCGCCGCGGGCGAGGATCCGGCCGTCGGCCAGGAACACGACTTCATCGGCGAGGGTGATCGTCGCCTTGCGATAGGCGATGACTGCGACCGTCGCCGGCCACCCGGCGGTGCGCAACCCCGAGAGGATGCGTGACTCCACGGTCGGATCCACGCTGCTCGTCGCATCGTCCATGACCAACAGGCGCGGACGTCGGACGAGGGCGCGAGCCAAGGCGATCCGCTGCCGTTGCCCACCGGACAGGGTGGCACCCCGCTCACCGACCTGGGTATCCAAACCGTCCGGGAGCGCCTTGACGAAGTCCTCCGCGGCGGCCAGCCGCAGGGCCTCCCACACGAGATCGGCGTCGTAGTCCGCGCCGAGAGTCACATTGCCGGCAACGGTATCGTCGAAGAGAAACGTCGACTGGCTGACCAACGCCGCATCGCGGGTGAGCTCGCCTTGTCGTAACCCACGCACGTCGATGTCGTCGACCAGCACCACGCCGCTGTCGGGGTCGACCAGGCGGACCAACAGGTTGGCCAGTGTCGACTTCCCTGATCCCGTGGGGCCGACGATGGCGATCGACCTGCCAGCGGGAACATCCATCGTGATCCGCACCAGACTCCTGGTCTGCTCCCCGGAGTACTGGAAGTCCACGTCCTCCGTGGCCAGGCGGGCCGGCCCGTCCTCGGAGGGAAGTGCCTTCGCGCCGTACGTTGTCTGGCCGGCTGCGGTCAACACGTCGGTGACGCGATCGTTGCCGGCGACGGCGCGCGGGAGTTCGCCGAGCACCCAACCCAACGCACGGATCGGCAGTGCGAGAACAGTGAACAGATACGCGATGAAGACCAGGTCCTCGGTGGCCGTCTCCCCCGACGCAACCCGGCCGACCCCCAGGGTGAGGACAGCCAACGTCGCCAGCGTCGGCAGGGACTCCATGATCGGGTCGAAAAGACCACGGATCCTCCCGACCGAGATCAGACAGTCCCGGAGGGCCGCGGTGCGCTCAGCGAAGCGGTCGATCTCCCGCTGCTCTCGTCCGAGGGTCTTCACCACCAGCGCTGCATCGAAGCTCTCGTGGGCGATCTCACTCACCTCGGCGCGCAGTTGCTGGGCCCGGCTGATCCGAGGCGACATCACCCGCGAGTACGCGATGTTGACCACGAAAACCAGTGGGATCACGACTCCACCGACGATCGCGAGGACCGGATCAGTCAGGAACAGTGCGACGATCGTGATGACCAGCATCAGCAGCGCGCCGCAGGCAAACGGAAGCGGGGCGACGAAGAACCAGGCGGCCTCGACGTCGCTGTTGGCGTTGGACAGCAGTTGCCCGGTCGGATGCTGCTGGTGCCAAGACAGCGGCAGCCGCAGGTATTGCCGGGTGACCTGGCGGCGATACTCGGCCTGTAGGCGGTACTGCATGATGCCGGCGCACAGCCGCCGCCCGATGATGCCCAGGATCTTCAGGATGGCTACCCCGATGATGGCCAGGCTGGCCAGGGCCAGCGCGCCGGCACTGGCCCGGCCTTCGGCGAAGGCCGGCAGGATGACGCGGCCGGTCACCGCTCCCATGACGTAGGCCGAGGCCACGCTCATGGAGCCGAACAGCGCGCTTCCCACCAACGCCGCCGTGAAGATCCTGGGCTGAGTGCGGATGCCCTGACCGATGAGCCGGAAGCCGCGGCGGAGGACGGCGTTACGCGGGCGCGGCACAACGACTCCGTTCAGCTTGGGGGGTTCTTCACCTTACATCGGCCGGCGCAAGCCTTTAGCACGGATAACGACGTACGGGGTGTCCGGCCGCAGCCATCGCCGCTTTGACCTCGGTGATCCTGAGTTGCCCGAAGTGGAACACACTGGCCGCGAGAACCGCGTCGGCCCCGGCTGAAACCGCGGACTCGAAGTCGTCGAGCCGACCCGCGCCGCCACTGGCGATGAGCGGCACGGTGCAGACCGCCCTCGCGGCCATGATCATCGCGAGGTCATAACCGGCTCGGGTGCCGTCTGCATCCATCGAGTTGAGCAGGATCTCGCCAACGCCTCGGTCGACTGCCTCAGAGATCCAGAAAAGGGCGTCCTTACCAGTGCCAGAACGTCCGCCGTGTGTCGTCACTTCCCACGCCGAGCCCCCACCGTCGAAAGTCGTGGCGCGCGCATCAACGGACAGCACCAGTACCTGCGACCCGAACTCGGAGGCGATCTCATCGATCAACTCCGGTCGGATCACCGCGGCTGTGTTTACACACACCTTGTCCGCGCCGGCCCGCAACAGTCGATCGACATCGGCGGCTGTCCGGATCCCCCCACCGACTGACAGCGGAATGAATACCGTCTCCGCGGTGCGCCGGACCATGTCATAGGTCGTCTCGCGCTCGTCGGATGAAGCGGTGATGTCGAGAAAGGTGATTTCGTCGGCGCCCTCGGCGTCATAGACCCGGGCCATCTCCACCGGGTCGCCGGCGTCGCGTAGGTCGACGAAGTTTACCCCCTTGACAACTCGGCCGCCGGCCACGTCCAGACACGGGATCACCCGTACCGCGACGGTCACGATCCGGTGCCCGATCCGCTGGGGAGGTTCGGTGGCGCGCGGTAGGCCTCGACTTCGACCTCGATGAGGTGATCGCGATGAGCCAATCCGCTGACCTCGACCATCGTCGCAACCGGCCGTACGTCGCCGAAAAGTTGACGGTGTGCGCGGCCCACTTCGGCCTGCTGGCTCATGTCGCGCACGTACATCCGCGTGCGTACGACATCGGCGATGTCCAGCCCCGCTTCACGAACGGCAGCCAAGGCGATCTCGAACGCTGCGAGAGTCTGGTCGTGGACGTTGCCCACTCCTACGACCTGGCCACCCACCGTGGCCGTCGACCCCGCGACGAGGACCCAAGGACCGGCCACAACCGCGCGCGAGTAACCGATTCGCTCCTCCCAGGGTCCGCCTGAGGCGATCCGGCGCAGCGTCATCGCGGCACCACGGAACGGTCTGACTCAGGCAGTCTCACCACGCTGCTTCCAGCGCCTGGGTAAGGGTGAAAGCGCCCGCATAGAGCGCCTTTCCGATGATGACACCCTCCAGTCCGTCGGGTACGAGGCTAGCGAGCAGCTTGAGGTCGTCCAGTGAGGACACTCCCCCGCTAGCCACGATTGGCTTGGCTGTGACGGCGCAGACCTTCCGCAGCAGTTCCACATTGGGGCCGGTGAGCGTTCCGTCTCGTTGCACGTCGGTGACCACGTATCGGGCACATCCCTGCGCGTCCAGCCTGGCCAGCACCTCCCAGAGGTTGCCGCCCTCGGCGGTCCAACCCCGCGCAGCCAATGTCTCGCCGCGAATATCCAGCCCCACAGCGATCTGATCGCCGTGGGTTGCTATGACCTCGCCCGTCCACTCCGGGTTCTCGAGTGCTGCGGTCCCGAGGTTGACCCGCGCGCAGCCAGTGGTGAGCGCCGCCGCCAAGGATGCGTCATCGCGGATTCCCCCAGACAGTTCCACGTTGACGTCGAGCCGACCCACTACATCGGCGATCAACGTGCGGTTGTCGCCGCGGCCGAAGGCAGCATCGAGGTCGACCAGATGGATCCACTCGGCGCCATCCCGCTGCCAGGTCAATGCCGCCTCCAGCGGCGATCCGTAAGAGGTTTCGCTCCCAGGAGCGCCCTGGACCAGGCGGACCGCAAGTCCCGCCGCAATATCGACCGCAGGTAAGAGGGTCAGGCTCACCGAGCCAGCCTACGAGCAACCCTGACCCCAGCCAACGCATCGCAGGCTCCGACCGGGCGATCACGCCGTGACGCTGGGGGGCATGCTGAGCCCATGGAATTCGCCGAGGTGGTCCGTCGCCGGCGGATGGTGCGCGCATACGACCCGACCCGTTCCGTTCCGCGGGAGATCAGGGACCGGTTGCTGACCAACGCACTGCACGCACCATCAGCAGGTTTCTCTCAGGGCTGGGGCTTTCTGGTCCTCGAGTCAGCCGCTGACCGGGACCGGTTCTGGTCGGTGACCACCGAGGGGGACGAGCCCGACGCGTGGCTGTCCGGGATGGTGGCCGCGCCCCTGCTGATCGTCTGTTTCTCTCACAAGGATGCCTATTTGGACCGCTACGCCGAACCGGACAAGGGCTGGACTGACCGCGACGCGAGCCGCTGGCCGGTCCCGTACTGGGACATCGATAGCGGGATGGCCGCCCTGCTGATCCTGCAGACGGCGGTGGACGAGGGACTCGGCGCTTGCTTCTTCGGCGTACCGCCGGCGTTCATCCCTGCGCTGCGGGAGGCCTTCGGAGTACCCGCCGAGTTCACACCCATCGGGGCCATCTCGGTCGGCTACCGGATGCCGGACGTCAGGTCGCCCTCCCTGCGTCGTGGACGGCGTGGGCTGGACGAGGTGGTACATCACGGCCGATGGTGACCGGTCCATGACGCCGATCCCGACACCTGCACTAATCGTCCTCGTCGGGGCCTCAGGTTCCGGAAAGACGAGCTGGGCACGAACCCACTTCGCGACCAGCGAGTTGGTGTCGTCGGATGCGCTGCGAGCCGTCGTCGGAACCGGCGAGGGTGATCTCGACGCCTCGGCTGATGCGTTCGCCGTACTGGATGCCGTCGTGGCAGCGCGTACGCGGCGCGGCCTGACCACGGTCGTCGACACCCTCGGCCTCGATCCCGCGCGGCGACAGGCGGCGGTCCGCCTGGGTCACGATGCTGGGCTGCCAGTGGTCGCCGTTCGTTTCGAGACCGACTCCCGGATCTGCCGAGAACGGAACCGGCACCGAGATCGACCAGTTCCGGCCGATGCCCTCGCCAGTCAGCTCCTACGGGCAAGGCAGGTGGACCTAGCTGCCGACGGCTTCGACTTGATCGTCGTTGCCGACGTCGAGACGGCGGTGCAGCCAACACATCTGATGGGGGTCGCAGAAGCACGGGAGCGGCAGTCGCTGGCGCCCAGCCGACTTCGCTTCGCCCTCCAGGTTTCGCAGTTCCCGTGGGGCGCCGATCCTCGAGGATGGCTGGCGGCCGTCGCCCGCAGCGCGGAGGAGATTGGCTTCTCCGCCCTTGCCGTCATGGATCACCTTCTGCAGATTCCGCAGGTGGGCCGGGCCTGGGACCCGATCCCCGAGGCGTACGTGACGCTCGGATACCTCGCCGGTTTGACCCAGCAAATCGAACTCGGCACCCTGGTCACCCCGGTGACATTCCGATCCGCGCCGTTGCTCGCCAAGATGCTTGCCAGCTTGGATGTGCTGTCCGGCGGTCGGGCGTTCTGCGGGTTGGGTGCCGGGTGGTATGAGCGCGAGCATGATGCCTACGACCTCGAATTCCCCTCTGTCTCAGCACGGTTGGACGCGTTGGAAGCAGCGATCGGCATTCTGCGAGCGTTCTGGGGGCCAGGTACGAAGCCGTACGGCGCACTTCCGGAGACCACCAGCTACCCGCGGCCGACCCGTGACCACGTGCCCATCATCGTCGGGGGCGGCGGCGAACGGCGAACCCTCGACATCGCGGCCAGGCTCGCCGACGGCTGCAACGTCTCCTCCATGCTCCCTGCGCTGGACCGCAGGCTCGAGGTGTTTCATCGTCACCTCGAACGCGCTGGCCGGGACCGCGCCGACGTAGGCATCACCGTGCTCGACGTCCCGATCGTTGGGCGTGATCGCGACGATGTGGGTCGCCTCGTCGAGAAGCACCGCGGGCGGCAGTCGGCAAAGGCCTACACGAAGGTGCGCCAAGCTGGCACCGTCGCCGACCACATCGGACGTTATCGCCAGCTCGCCGACCGAGGGGTGGACACTGTCTTCGTCGCGTTTCCCGACCTGTCCGGGCCAGCCGAGATCGAGCGCTTCGCGCCGATCGTCAGGGCCTTCTCGGACTGACCGGACGTCTCCGGGTGGCCCCTGCGCCGCCATCCTTCGCAAGAAATGAGACAAGCAATCAGCTGAGCCCCTCGCTTCGCCAGGGCACCAGTAGCCTCCGGCTGGTGGACATCGTGCCGGACACCAAAGACTGGACCTGGGTACTCCAACGTCCGTGCAGCGACTGCGGATTCGACGCCAGCAGCATGCCGGGCCGGGACGTCGCGGCGATGCTTCGGACATGTGCCGCGCACTGGCAGGACGAACTGCGCCGCCCCGACGTGCGAGTCCGCCCGGCACCATCGACCTGGTCTCCACTGGAGTACGCATGTCACGTGCGAGACGTCTGTCGGCGTTTCGAAGCTCGCCTGACGCTGATGCTCGATCACGACGATCCGGTGTTCGAAAACTGGGATCAGGACGCGACCGCGCTGAAAGCGCGGTATGCCGAGCAGGATCCGGCGGCGGTGGCCGTGGAACTGCTCGATGCCGCCAGCACCCTCGCGGCGCACTTCGACGACGTGGACGGGCGACAGTGGCAGCGCGGCGGCCGACGCAGCGACGGCGCCCAGTTCACCGTGGACTCATTCGCCCGGTACTTCATCCACGACGTCGTGCACCATCTCCACGACATCGACGCGCGGAGCAGACCAGCTAACCCGTCGGAGTGACTTTCAAGATGCGGTCGGTGCCTCCGCCGTTGGCGGTCGTCAGATAGAGCGAGCCGTCGGTGCCCAGTTGCGCCGTGCGAATGCGGCCGTAGGTACCGGTGAACTCAGGGATCACTTCCTGACTCGTCAGAACTCCCCTGTTGTTGAAGGTGAACCGCAGCAAGGACGTGCCCTCGAGTTGCGCCACGACCATCGACCCGTTCCAACTCATCCACTGCGGTCCGACGAGGAAGGTCGCCCCGCAGGTGGCACCGGTCGGCCCGGAAGTCCACGCGGCCGGCTTCGCATTCGGGAACTGCACCAGGTCGGTCATTGGCACCGACTCGTCGTAGCTTCCACCTGCCCCGCGGGGATCCCAGCCGTAGTTGCGACCTTTCACGACGAGGTTGACCTCGTCCTCGATCGCTGGTCCGTGCTCGACATTGAACATCTGCCCGTTCGGTCGAAGGGCCAGCCCCTGCGGATTGCGATGCCCGTAGTTCCAGAGCAGCCGAGTGATGGGGTTCGGGGAGCCGATCCGCGGGTTGCCCGCGGCCGGCGCTCCGGTCATCGGGTTGATCCGCAGGATCTTGCCGGCCAATGAGCCCAGGTTCTGCGGGTGCGTGCCGACCGCATTGTCGCCGGTGCTGATCATCAGCGAGCCGGTGTTGTCGAAGCGGAGTCGGCAACCGCCATGCCGGCCGCTGCTGGCGTTGACCGGGATCCCGCCCAACAGCGGATCGGCAACCCGGGTGGCTGCGGTGTAGCCGGTGTTGACAGTCCAGGCGACGATCTGGATGTCTCTGGCCGCTCCAGTCTGCTGGCCCTGGCAGGTGTAGAAGCGGCGATTGGTCGCGAACGCGGGGTCCAGGACGAGCCCCATCAGTCCGGTCTCGCCGGCGACATAGAGGTCGCTGAAGTCGGCAGCAAGCGCCGCGATCGTCCCGTTGGTCCGTCGAACCGACAGTCCGCCGGCGCGCTGGTCGAAGATCAGCGTTCCGTCCGGCGTCTGGGCAATGTCCCACGGGATGTTCAGACCGGAGACGAGGGTGGTAACCGTGAACGTCGGTCGAGCCGCGACCGCCGGCGCGGCAGCGGCCGGGGCGGACACCAGCGCGCCGACGAAGGCCGCGACGGCGACGCCGACGAAGGCGCTCCTCCTTGCCGGATGTAGGGCCCGCATGGCGTCCTCACTGCGTGATGCCTGACGCAAAGTAACTGTCTTGTGAGGAGGCTATCCTCGACTTGGGCACTTAGGGTGAGAATCGTCCGAAAGTTTCGACCCGGCCGTCGACGTCGGTAGCTGCTCCTAATCTGCCAGTCATGACTGTTGATTCGGATACACCCAACCGTGACCGGCCGGTCCTACCGGGCGGCTACGGGGTGCCCATCGGTTCCAAGGGGCTGTTGAGATGGGCGCAGGTCGAGGAGCGGCTCATCGCCGCTCAGCACTACTGGCTGGCCACCGTCCGACCTGATGGCTCCCCGCATGTTGTGCCGCGCTGGGGAGTCTGGCTGGACGGCCGCTTCTACTACGACGGCTCGCCAACGACCCGCCATGCGCGAAACCTCGTCGATAATCCCGCGTGTTCGCTCAACCTGGAGAGTGCGACCGAGGTGGTGATCGTCGAAGGCCGGGCCGAGCCGACCTCCGCGCCGGCGGACGGACTGGGTGCCCGGCTGTCGGCGGCGTTCGAGAAGTATCACGACCTCGGTTACTCCCCCAGTCCGGCCTCCTGGGTTGACGGTGGCGGTCTCGGGGTGCTGACGCCAGTCCGGGCGATGGCCTGGTTCGCCTTTCCGAAGGACTGCACGCGCTTTCGATTCAGCTCCTGACCCACGATCGACTCAGAACGTACCCAACCAGTTCGACAACAGCGTGGCGCCGGCGTCCCCGGACTTCTCCGGATGGAACTGGGTTGCCGACAGCGGGCCGTCCTCGACGGCTGCGACGAACGGCTCACCATGTTCGGCCCAGGTCACAGCCGGTGGTCGAAATGGAGGTAAGTACGGAACGGAAAACGCGCGTGCAGCGTAGCTGTGCACGAAGTAGAACCGTTCCGAGCCCACGCCGGCGAACAGGCGCGATGTCGGTGCGGGGTCCACTGTGTTCCAGCCCATGTGGGGTACGACCGGTGCCGACAGCCGATCGATGACCCCCGGCCACTGGGCGCAGCCGTCGGTCTGCGCAGTCCCCTCGACACCTCGCTCGAAAAGGATCTGCATGCCGACACAGATTCCCAGAACAGGGCGTCCGCCGGCCAACCGCTGGTCGATGATCCGCGGGCCGTCCACCTCGCGCAGCCCACGCATGCAGGCTGCGAAGGCTCCGACCCCGGGGACGACCAACCCATCGCAGTCGAGCGCCGCCGAGCGCTGCGCGGTGACCGTCACCTGGGCGCCGACCCGTTCCAACGCACGTTGCGCCGAGCGCAGATTGCCGCTGCCGTAATCCAGAACCACGACATTCGGCCGGGCAGTAGGCACGTTCACTCCGCCAGAAGGCCGAGAATGCCGCTCACGATGAGGTACGCGGCCAAGACGAGCAGGCCAACCGCCACCGCGACCTGACCCATGCTTCGACGACCATCCTCGTTCTCGAGCCTGGCGATCGAGTACGCGCCGCCAAGCAGGAAGCCCCCCGCCGCGATCGAGATGACGCCGAGATTCAACTCTTACCCCAGCCACGTGGGTTGTTGGGCTCCGCCCGGCCGCTTCACAACCTGCCCTTGGTGCTGGGCACGCCGCCGACGCGTGGGTCCAGGGCGATGGCGGCCCGCAGCGCTCGGGCCAGCGCCTTGAACTGAGCCTCCACTATGTGGTGGGCATCCCGACCGGCGTGCAGCACGCGAAGGTGCAGCGTGATCTGGGCATGCACGGCGAAGGACTCGAACACGTGCGCGGTGAGGCTGGTCGGGAAGTCCGGCCCGATCATGGGCGTCATGTTGTCCGGCTCGGCGTGCACAACATACGGGCGCCCGGACAAGTCCACGGCAGCCTGCACCAGGACCTCGTCCATCGGCACCAGGGCATCGCCGTACCGGGTGATCCCCACCTTGTCGCCGAGCGCCTCAGCGAAGGCTTGCCCGAGCGCGATGGCCACATCTTCGACCGTGTGATGCACATCGATGTGCAGGTCGCCCTCGGCATGCACGGCGAGGTTCATGCCGCTGTGTTTGGCCAGGGCAGTCAGCATGTGGTCGTAGAACCCGACGCCCGTGATGATGTCGGCCTGTCCCGTCCCGTCGAGGTCGATCTCCACGACGAGTTTGGTCTCCGACGTCGACCGCTCGACGCGTGCACTTCGGCTCATGTGTTGAATTCTCCCTCATGGGTAGCCGGTAGCGGCCCCCCGGCATTGATGGAGTGCAAAGCGGCGAGCAGGGCGTCGGTCTCGGCTGGTGTTCCAGCGGTGATCCGCAGATACCCGGGGATTGCCGGCTCCCGCACCAGGATTCCTCTGTCCAGCAGTGCCTGCCATGCCTCATGCGCGTCCGGGAAGGTGCCTACCAGGATGAAGTTCGCGTCACTCGGGACCGCCATCAGCCCGAACTGCGGCAACGCGGCCACGATCCGGTCGCGCTGGGCACAGACCGCCTGCACGGTTGCCAGGAGTTGATCCCGGAACCCGAGCGCGACTCGCGCGACGACCTGCGTCAACGTGGACAGGTGATAGGGCAATCGAACCAACTGCAGGGCGTCGACGACAGCCGCATCGGCGGCGAGGTAACCGACCCGCAGACCCGCCATCCCGAATGCCTTGGACATGGTGCGGGTCACGACGAGCCGTTCGCGTCCCGGTAGCAGCGTCAAAGCGCTCGGCGTACCAGGACGAGCGAACTCCGCGTATGCCTCGTCCACCACGACCATGCCCGGCGCCTCGTCGTAGACCGCCTCGATGACGTCCAGCCCCACGGTGGTGCCGGTGGGATTGTTCGGCGAGGTCAGGAAGACGACGTCGGGCTGCTGTTGCGCTACGGCCTGCCTCGCCGCGCCGGCTTCGAGTCCGAAGTCTGCCTCCCGCTGTCCGTCGTGCCACTGCGTCATGGTGCTGAGGCTGATCTGGGGATGCATCGAATAGGACGGGGTGAACCCCAGTGCGCTACGGCCTGCGCCGCCGAATGCCTGCAGGAGTTGCTGCAGGATCTCATTGGACCCGTTGGCAGCCCATACGTGTGGGTGGCGGAGGTCGTGGCCCAGGTAGTCGGCAAGATCGGCACGCAGGCCGAGCGCGTCGCGGTCTGGATAGCGGTTGAGTTTACCGGCCACGTCGCCGACCGCCGCCGTGATCGCCTCAGCGAGTCCGGCGGGGAGAGCCCAGCTGTTCTCATTCGTGTTCAGCCGGACGGGGACATCCAACTGCGGTGCACCGTAAGGCGTCTTGCCGCGCAACTCCGGGCGCAGTGGTAGACCGGAGTTCACCGCTCGCGCTCGCGGACCGCCGCGGCATGCGCGGGCAGATCCTCGGCGTGCGCGAGAGCATCGATGTACGGAGCCGCCTCAGCCAAGGCGGCCCGGTCATAGTCCACGACCTGGATGGCGCGCAGGAAGGACCCCACCGTCAGGCCAGCGGAGTGCCGCGCGCAGCCGCCGGTCGGCAGGACGTGGTTCGAACCTGCGCAGTAGTCGCCGAGTGAGACCGGTGACCAGGGTCCGACAAAGATCGCTCCGGCGTTGCGGACCCGCAGCGCGACGCCGCCGGGGTCGTGGGTGTGGATCTCGAGATGCTCGGGGGCGTAGGCGTCCACGACGGCCAGGCCGGCGTCGAGGTCATCGACCAGGACCACTCCGGACTGCCGCCCCGACAGCGCGCTTGTGATCCGCTGGGTGTGCTTGCTGGCAGCGACATAGTCAGGCAGCAACGCCGTTACCGCGTCGGCAAGTACGGGGCTGGTCGTCACCAGTACGGCACCGGCCAGCGGGTCATGCTCGGCCTGGCTGATCAGGTCAGCGGCCACGTGTCCGGCATCGGCGCTGTCGTCAGCCAGGATCGCCACCTCGGTCGGCCCGGCTTCGGAGTCGATGCCGATCATGCCGCGGAGCAGCCGCTTTGCGGCGGTCGTGTAAATATTGCCCGGACCGGTGACCAGATCGACCGGCTCACACGATCCGGCGCCATAGGCAAACGTCGCGATGGCCTGCGCGCCACCGACGGCGTAGACCTCCTTCACGCCGAGGAGAGCGCACGCCGCCAACACGCCCGGGTCGGGCAACCCAGCGTGGTCGCGCTGAGGCGGGCTGGCCACGGCGATGGACTCGACGCCGGCGATCTGGGCGGGGACGACGTTCATCAACACACTTGACAACAGCGGTGCCAGGCCACCCGGAACGTAGAGGCCGACCCGGGCGACGGCAACCCACCGTTGGGTGACCCTTCCTCCCGGAACGACCTGGATGGTGTGCTCAGCGCGCCGCTGCTCGACATGAACGCGCCGGATCCTGGAGATCGCCTCGGTCAAGGCAGCCCGTAGGTCTGCCGAGCAGTCGGCCAATGCCGAGTCGAGGGCGGCCTGCGGAACGGCAATCGTCTCGAGCCGAACACCGTCCAGACGCTCGGTGATCTCGCGGACCGCTTGCTCCCCGCGGATCCGGACGTCCTCGCACAAGGGCCGGACGATAGCCAGCGCCGAATCGACGTCGATGTCCGCCCGCGGGAGCAGACCCGCCAACTGGCGGCGCGCCGGTAGCGCGCGCCCCCGCAGGTCCAGCCGGGTCAACATCAGGAGATCTCCTCGGGACGTGTCGCGCTTCCAGGACGGCAAGCGCTGTTCTAAGGGTAGTGAGCCCGGCTTCCGGAGTCGGCGGAGCACCGTCGAGCACCGCCGAGCACCGGCAAGCACCGCACTACGCTGGTTTCTTGTGATCCCCCTGTTTCCATTGGGAAGTCCACTGTTCCCGGGCATGGTGCTGCCCCTGCACGTGTTCGAAGAGCGATACCGGCTGCTGATAGAGGACTTGCTCGCCCAACCCGACGAGGGGACTCGACGCTTTGGCGTGGTCGCGATCCGGCAGGGCTGGGAAGTCGGTGGTGGGGCGTTCGGGGTCTCCGAGCCCGCGCTCTACAGCGTTGGCTGCCTGGCGGTAGTTCGGGCAATCAGCCGGCGGGGCAACGACCGCTTCGATGTGGTCACCATCGGTTCAGACCGCTTCAGGATCTCGACCCTGCATCGAGACGTCAGCCCCTACCTGCAGGCCGACATCGAGCAATTGCCCGGGGCCGAAAGCGATACCGGCAGCGAACCAGAGGCTGCAGCGCTCGCTGGCGTGGTGGGCCCACTGTTCTTGCGCTACATCGCCCAGGTGGCGGCGCTGCACGGAACCGAAATCGAGCTGCCCGGGCTACCGGACAGTCCGCGCGAGCTCTCCTACTTGGTGGCCGCAGGTGCGCTGTTCACTGCCGAAGATCGCCAGGCACTGCTGGTCGAGGACCGGACGACGGCTCGGCTGGCCGCGCAGTCCCATCTGCTGCGCCGGGAGCTGACAATTCTGTCCGGCTTGCGGGCGGTACCTGTCCCACTGGTGCAGCTGGCGGTTCCGTCCAGCCTGAACTGAGCAGCGGCGGCGCGCTGCTGGGCGACTGCTCCCTGTGCAAGTCATCCCTGCGCACGAAGGACACCATCACCAGGTACGTCAAGGTGGCCAGGAATGGCCCAATGAGCAGGGCAGAGATCGCCCTCAGCTGCAAGGGCGGCGTCACGATCGCACCGAGTTGAGCCTGCTCTGCCGCAGAGGAACCGACACCCAGCGCCTCCCCGAACTGCCAGGCGACCACGGACAGGAGCGCCGTTCCCAAGGTCATCCCCACCAGCACACCGACGCCGCGTTCGCGGACGAGGCGCCATACCAGCACTCCCGCGAGCCCGCCTAAAGCGCCGGTGACAATCATCAGCCACCCGTCGGCGCCGATGAGTGCCTCGGATTGCGGTTCGAGTGCCTGGAAGCCATCCTCCACGACCTGGTACTTCCGTCGCGGAGCCACGGCAAGCCAGATCACGCCGGCGGGCGCTCCGGCGATTGCCAGCACAACCATCAGTCGCCGCGCCGTTCGAAGCTCTCGAGGTGCGACCCGCAATCCGTCGTACCAGGCAGTTCCTGACACCGGCTCCGATCGAGAGCTCGGTAGGGAACCATCAGCCCGGAACGGTCGCTGCGTACTAGTAATGGCTGCCCACCGGTTGCTGCTGACGGCGCTGGCGCAGCACATGCTCGACGAGTTCGATCAAGGTCTGCTTGACCGCCTCCCGCTGTCGGGCATCGGTGAGCACGACCGGAACATGGGGAGCGATGGAAAGTGCCTCCCGCACGTCCTCGGCATGGTGCCTGGCCACTCCGTCGAAGCAGTTCACTGCCACGACGTAGGACAGCCCCCGATCCTCCACGAAGTCGACTGCGGCGAAACAGTCCGCGAGCCGACGGGTGTCGACCAGCACGATCACCCCGATGGCCCCCCGCATCAGGTCGTCCCACATGAACCAGAAGCGATGCTGCCCAGGCGTTCCGAACAGGTAGAGGATCAACTCATCGCCCAGGGACACGCGGCCGAAGTCCATAGCGACAGTGGTCGTGCCCTTGTCGGGCGTGGAACCCAGGTCGTCGACCTCGCTCGAGGCCTCGGTCATCAGCGCCTCGGTGCGCAGCGGCGTGATCTCCGAGACAGCTCCGACGAAGGTCGTCTTGCCCACCCCGAATCCGCCAGCGACCACGATCTTGGCCGATGATCGAGTCGCTGGGGTCGCATCGGCGGGTCGCGTCATCGGCGCCGCTGGGGTGGCCGACGCCAAGGGGCCCGGTGAGTCGGGCGCTGACCGTGGCCAGACGGGCCCCGTGGCGTGCATCGCGGGTTCTCCGCGGCCGCCTTCAGAGTTGCCGTAGTCCACTGAGCACCTTCTCGAGCAGGGCAACCTCGGGTTGGCCAGTCGCGTCCCCGGCGGTCGCGTGGACGAACACCAGGCCGATTCTGGCCATGTCGCCCAACAGAACCCGCGCGACGCCCAACGGAAGCGCCAATTTGGCAGCGACCTCAGCAACCGACTGCACTTGCACGCAAAGGTCGGCGATCGGACGGTGCTCGGGATTCACATATGAATTTCCATCCATGGCGCCGTCGGTGGTCGTGACGAGGGCCTCGATCGGTAGGTCGTAGTCCGAACGCGTACGCCCGCGCGTCCGCGCGTAAGGCCGGACGATCGGGACCGCATCCTCGGAGGGCAGGTCCATCAGACACCGCTCACGGCCATATTTCTACCCGGCGATCTCGCGAAGCTGAGACCGTAACGATGGCGTGAGAACTTGCCCGGCCCGATCGACGAGCAGGGCCATCTCGTATCCGATCAGTCCCAAATCGCAATCGGGAGCAGCGAGTACGGCCAAACAGGAACCATCCGAGATAGACATCAACAGCATCGCCCCGCGCTCCATCTCCACCGCCGTCTGCACGACCTGGCCGCCATCGAAGCAGCTTGAAGCGCCCTGCGTAAGACTGATGAGTCCCGACGTGACTGCAGCCAACTGATCAGCGCGGTCTCTGGGCAGCGCCCGCGAGGACGTGAGGAGAAGACCGTCTGAGGACACGACGACGGCGTGTGCGACACCGGGTACCCGTTCGGCGAAGTTGCTTACCAGCCAGCCGAACTGGCCGGGGTGAGTCGCCGGTTCTTGGTACTCGGTCGTCATTGGCGCTCCTGGGAAGTCGGTAGCTCGCCGTGCCTGCCCACTCCGTTGCGCGTCGGGTCACCGATCGAGCGCTCCGAGTCTTCCATCGGCGTGGAATGCCGGCCACGGCGGGTGCCGCGCTGGTAGCTGCTCAGGTTTCCGCGCACCCGTTCGGCGTCGCGCAGCGGCGTGACGTTGTTCGGCCGGCTGATGAGCGTTCCAGTCTCGGCCGCCGGGCGCGACGCGCCGGGAACGAGGTGCGCCCGCGGGCGTCGGCGTGGTAGCCCAGCCCTGGTCGTCCCGGCGTCTACGGGGGTGAGCAACTGCTCCGCGGCCTGCCACCCTTCGTCGGCCGCGGAACCGAAGTCCTCCGGTGCAGCGACCGGTTCGGCCGGCGCGGCCTCGACATCGCCGTCATCAGCAGTGCCAGTCGTCTCAGGAGCCAGATCCGGGCGCTGACGGAACCACGCTGAACGCATCTCCTGGAAGATCGGCGTCGCCTCCAATGGTTGTGAACTCAGCGGTTCGTCTTGTGGTGTGGCGAAGAAATCGGTGAGCTGCCCAGCAGGAACGGACGGGGCGAACAGGCCCAGGGCGGGATCGCTCTGGGTCAGCCTGAAGCCGTCCGGATCCAAGGTCGAGGCCGCGGTCGCGGCGAACAGTGATCCTGACTCTTGGGCCGGCGCCGACAGCGGCGCTGCGGCCGCAGCAGGTATTGCGGTGCCGTTGCGGCTCTCGTCCGACATGGCGCCCGTACCCGCCGGTATCGGTGCCGCACCGGCTGGTGGCGATGGTGCGCTACGCGCGGCATCCCACAGCGACCCGGTTTCTGCCGGTGACGGCGAACCGTTGCCGGACGCCTCGGGAATCCGGACCGGCGCGGTGGCCAACTGCGCCTCGGTCGCGATCAGCGCGCTGGGGACCGAGACTGCGGCGGTCAATCCGCCTTCGGGTCCGGTGACCTGCATCCGAACCGAGATGCCGTGCCTGGCTGCCAGTCGGCCGACCACGAACAGACCCATGTGCCGGGACACCGAGACGTCAACCATGGGCGGGACCGCGAGTCGATCGTTGATGGCGTTTCGTTGCGTGGCCGACATGCCGACACCGAAATCGCGGATCTCGATGAGCAGACCGCCGTCAGCCTGCAGAGAACTAGCCAATACGACCTGGGCCTGCTTCGGCGAGAAATTCGTGGCGTTGTCGAGCAGTTCCGCAGTCAGGTGCACGAGGTCGTTGACCGCGACACCGCGCACTTTGGCGTCCGGAACCGCCTCGATGGTGATCCGCTGGTACTCCTCGATCTCGGACAGCGCACCGCGCAAGACGTCGAGCGCGGGGCGGTCCGCCCCAGCCCGCTGCCGGGTCTCCGAGCCGGCCAGAACCAGGAGGTTCTCGTTGTTTCGCCGCATACGGGTGGCGAGGTGGTCCAAGCGGAAGAGTTCACCCAGGGCTTCCGGATCACGCTCGCCACTCTCGAGGGTGTCGATGATCCGGAGTTGACGCTCGACCATGCTTTGGCTGCGTCGGGACAGGTTGGCGAACATGTCGTTGACGGTGCTGCGCATCATTGCCTGTTCGGTGGCCAGTCGTACTGCCTCCTTGTGCACCTCATCGAAGGCTCGCGCCACCTGGCCGATGTCCTCACCGGTGTGCACGGCAACCGGTTCTGGGGCGGGACTGTCCTTCCAGCCGCCCGGTCGGCGCAGTTGCTCGACCAAGGCCGGCAGGCGTCGTTGTGCCACGTCCAGGGCGCTGGTTCGCAGGGCCAGCAACGGACGAAGAACGGAACGGGCGACCAGCACCAGCAGGATCAAGGTGAACAGGAGGAGGAGCGCGATGATGGAGGCATCGCGAATGGCGTTGGCGACGGCGGCGTCGCTGGCTGTAGCGGTGTCCTCCGCGAGGTGCTCGTGCAGTGCAGACTCCACCGTCAACAACATGTTGCCAACCGATGTGGCAGTCGCATCCCATTCCGCCGCAATGGAATTCAGAGCTACGAACGTCGGCCACTCGCCGAGTCCGATGAGCAACAATCTCTCTCGGTTGGAGATGTCGGCGCCGCGGTAGGTGCTGAAGTAGATCTGGCGTTCGGCGGAGGGGACTGACTCCGCGAAGTTGCGGATGGCTGAATCGAAGGCCGCCTCGGTCGTACGTAGTTCAGTTCGCTCTACCGACGTCATGATGTCGCCCAAGCTGGCCGCGAGCAGTACGGCGTGTTGCAAGGAAACCTGCTCCTTGGCCTCAGCGATGTAGGCGACGCCAGTCGCGACGTTTTCCTCGCCAGCCTCAGTTCCCGGAAGGGCTATGCGGTTGAACCTGAGAAGTGTGGAGATGACCTCGCTGTATCGCCCGACTGAGAGTTCCACCGCGGTCCCCGGAGCAAGGGCTCGCGCGCGAACGGCGCCAAGGGTGTCCAGACTTGACAGAACATCTCGGTAGGCATCGGCGGAGGTGGACGGCAGGACTCCAGGATTGGACTCCAGGTCCCGCAGGGCTGCGATGTTGGCATCCACTTGCTGGATCTGAGCCTCAACCAAGGCTTGCTGCTCCACCGCCTGGGTGGCCGCGAAGGCAGCGGCCAGATGCCGCTCGGTCTGCAAGGAGTCGATGACGCTCGCCACGCTCTGGCTGAGCGTGACCTGGCGCTGGGCAGCCGAGAAGCCCTGGATGTCGTTCACCGACGACGCAATCCGGATGCCGCCGAGAACTCCGGCGAGGATCAGCGGGATCACGAGCAGCACGACCAGTCGCGACCGCAACCGCCAGTTGCGCAGCCGCCACCGTCCGCGTCGGGGAGCCGTGATCTCCGGGACTTGGGTGTGGAATCGAGCCCCGACTGGCTTGCCGCCGTAGATGCTTGTCGTGCCGCTCTTGGGGCCAGAAGGCGCTTTTGACTCACTTGCCGGGCCGTGCGGGAAGCGTGCGCCGACCGGCCGATTGGCCGGTGCAGCCCGCGAGGGACCTGCCTTTGAGCGCGATTCAGTGCTTTTTCTCTTGCCGCTTGATCGTTCTGGCGCGCCGGACACGGCTAGAGGCTAACCGGTAACCGGCCTTCCCCTGAATGTCACGCATAGTTTATTTTTCTCGTCGTCAAGATCATGTCCGTCCCGAACTGCCAACAGAGAGCTACATCAACGCCACGGAGGCCGGTCCCAAGAGGGCTTTTATCTCACCCATGAGTGATGCTGTGGGGCTCACCCGCAATCCCTGATCCAGGCGCAGAACCGTCTCCCGTCCCCCATTCACCAGGCGTAGCCGCACCTCGGTGGTCCCCGGATGTGTTCCCAGCACCTCGCGCAACCGGGCGACAATTGGCGGGGTGCAGCGTGCAGCGGCCATCGAAACCATCACCGGGCCACGCGGTGCCTCGGTCACATCGGGAACGGAGATCTCTTGCACGATTATCTTCGGCGACTCCTCGCGACGGTCGAGCCGGCCGCGCACAGTGAGGATCGCGTCGTTGGCCAGATCAAGGCTGACCTTCGCGTAGGTCTGCGGAAAGATCATGAGATCGATCGCGCCGCCCATGTCCTCGAGGTTGGCCGACGCCATGGGCGCTCCGGCCCTCGTGGTACGCAGTGTCAACCCAGATAGCAGTCCCGCAATGGTGACGAAGGACCCGTCCTCGACCTGCCCGGTCTGGATGTCCGCGATCTTGACCTCCGCATGCGCGGCCAGGACATGTTCCAACCCGAGCAGCGGATGATCGGAGACGTAGAGCCCGAGCATGTCCCGCTCAAAGGCCAAGCGGTCGCGCTTGTCCCAGTCTGTGGTGGGCACCGGCAGATCCATCATCGCCGCGTTCGAACCGTCGACGTCCAGCGCGTCGGCGAACAGGTCGAACTGGCCGACGGCCTCGGCTCGCTTGACGTCCAGAACCATGTCCACCGCTTGGGCGTGGACCGTGAGCAATCCTTGTCGCGAGTGACCCAGCGAGTCGAAGGCGCCGCCCTTGATCAGGGACTCGAGCACCTTCTTGTTGCACACCACGGCATCGACCTTGCGCAGAAAATCGAAGAAATCGGTGAAGTTCCCTTTTTCAGCGCGCGCGCGCTCGATGCAGGCGACGACGTTTCGCCCGACGTTGCGGATCGCGCCGAGCCCGAATCGGATGTCGCCACCAACCGGGGCGAAATCCGCGGCCGAGGAGTTGACGTCGGGGGGTAGCACGGTGATGCCCATCCGACGGCACTCGCCGAGATAGACAGCCATCCTGTCTTTGTCGTCGCGCATGGAGGTGAGCAGCGCGGACATGTAGGCAGCCGGGTGATTGGCCTTCAGATAGGCCGTCCAGTAGGAGATCAGGCCGTACCCAGCGGTGTGTGACTTGTTGAACGCATAGTCCGAGAAGGGCACCAGAATTTCCCATAGGGCTTTGATCGCCTCGTCGGAGTAGCCCTTCCTACGGCCACCGCTGAAGAACTTGTCCCGTTGCGCGTCCAGTTCTGCTTTCTTCTTCTTGCCCATCGCGCGGCGCAGAAGATCAGCCTCACCCAGGGTATAGCCCGAGATCTTCTGGGCGATGGCGAGGACCTGTTCCTGGAAGACGATCAGGCCGTAGGTCTCGCCGAGGATTTCGGCCAGGGGCTCGGCGAGTTCGGCGTGGATCGCCTCGACAGCCTGACGCCCGTTCTTGCGGTCGGCGTAGTCGTTATGGGCATTCGCACCCATCGGACCCGGCCGGTACAGCGCCAGCACCGCCGCGATGTCGACAAAGGCGTCCGGGCGCAGGGAGCGCAGCAGAGCCCGCATGGGGCCGCCGTCGAGTTGGAAGACTCCCAAGGTGTCGCCGCGGCTGAGCAACTCGTAGGTGGCTTTGTCGTCCAAGGCCAGGTTGGACAGATCCAGTACGGGCCCACCGTCGGCGGCAATCGCGTTGACGGCGTCATCGAGGATCGTGAGGTTGCGCAACCCGAGGAAGTCCATCTTGAGCAGGCCCAGCGTTTCGCAGGTCGGGTAGTCGAACTGGGTGATGACCGCACCATCGGCCTCGCGGCGCATGATCGGAATGAGGTCGATCAGCGGTTGGCTGCCGATCAGGACGCCGGCGGCATGGACCCCCCATTGCCGCTTCAGGCCCTCCAGGCCCAATGCCTGGTCGACGATCTCCTTGGCGTCGGCATCGTCCTCGTAGCGCTTGCGTAGGTCCGCGGCCTCTCGGTAGCGCGGATCAGCGGGGTCGAACACGCCAGCAAGCGACATGTCCTTGCCCATCACCGGGGCCGGCATCAGCTTGGTCAGTTGCTCGCCAAGGGTGAAGGGTTTGTCCATGACCCGACAGGCGTCCTTGAGCGCCGCCTTCGCCTTGATCGTGCCGTAGGTGACGATCTGAGCGACGCGGTCCTCGCCGTACTTGTCCGAGACGTACCGGATCACTTCGCCGCGCCGCCGCTCGTCGAAGTCGATGTCGATGTCGGGCATCGAGACTCGATCGGGATTGAGAAAGCGCTCGAAGAGCAGTCCCTGCTCCAACGGGCAAAGGTCGGTGATCTGCAGGGCGTAGGCGACGATCGAGCCGGCGGCCGAGCCGCGGCCGGGACCCACTCGAATTCCGGCGTCACGAGCGAACCGAATGAAGTCCGCCACGACCAGGAAGTAGGCCGGGAACCCCATTTGGCAGATGACACCCAACTCGTAGTCCGCTCGATTGCGTGCCTCGTCGGTGACTCCGCCGGGATAGCGCAGGCGCAGCCCGCGTTCGACCTCCTTTCCCAACCAGGACTCCTGCGATTCCCCCTCAGGCACATCGAATCTCGGCATGAGGTCGACGCCCTCGGCGAAGGTGACAGCACTGCATCGCTCGGCGACGACGAGGGTGTTGTCGCAGGCCTCGGGATGCTCGGGAAACAGCGCTCGCATCTCGGCCGGGGACTTGAGGTAGTAGCTGTCGCCGTTGAAGCGCAGCCGCTTTGACTCGGAAAGTTTCGCACCGGTCTGGATGCAGAGGAGCGCATCATGGGAAGCGGAGTCGCGCTGGTGGGTGTAGTGCAGGTCGTTGGTGGCTAGCAACGGCAACGCGAGCGCGTCGGCGATCCGGAGCAGGTCTATTCGGGTGGCACGTTCGATCTCGAGGTTGTGTTCCATGAGCTCGACGTAGAAATTGTCTTTGCCGAAGATGTCGCGGAAGTCGGCAGCCGCGGCTAGTGCCTTGTCGTACTTGCCGGCCCGCAGCCACATGTTGACTTCACCGGACGGGCAACCGGTGGTCGCGATCAGGTCCGTGCCGTAGCGCTCCAGCAGATCCCGGTCGAACCGAGGCTTGCGGTATTGCCCCTCGAGGCTCGCCAGGGAGGAGATCCGGAACAGGTTGTGCATCCCAGCGGTGCTGGTCGCCAACATCGTCATGTGGCAGAAGGCCGACTTGCCCCGGTTGGCGCCGCCGTCCCCGGGTTCCTCCAACAGCGCATCGCCGAAATCGAACGGCTGGCGGTCGAAGCGACTACCCGGCGTGTAATAGCCCTCCATGCCGATGATCGGTTTGATTCCCACCGCGGTGGCTTGCTTGTGGAAGTCGTAGGCACCGAAGACGTTGCCGTGATCGGTCATGGCGATCGCGGGCATGCCCAGCCGCTTGGTCTCCGCGAAGAGCTCGGTCAGCCTGGCCGCGCCGTCGAGCATGGAGTACTCGGTGTGCACATGTAGGTGCACGAACTGATCCGAGTGATCCATCGCGGCCTGGAGCCTCCTTCACTCGTTCGGACCGAGAGGGAAGTGCTCGGTGCGGGTACGCGGCTGGTGCTGGGCAGTGGAGATGTACCGGGAATGGGATGCGATGTGATTGTCGCGCTCTGCCTTTCTAGACCACGCGACCGACACTCGCTTCGGTCGGGGGCGCTCAGCCTGCAGCCCTGGCCCGGTCAGGACCCCAGCGACTTCACGAATCCGTACTCGACAGTGTGTGAGGGATCGTCGAGGGCGCGGGTCTGCCCAGTCGGCCGGTAGCCGAGTCCCTCATACAGGCGATGGGCGTCAAGGAAGCGGCTGTCGCTCCACAGCACCACCTCGTCGACGCCCCGTTTGCGCGCGGCGATCTCGACCAGATCCACCAGCCGCCGGCCCAACCCTTGCCGCCTGGCTGCCGCACTCACGTAGAGGTTCTTGAGTTCCACCCGCCTGGAGCCTTCCGGTGCCCAACCAACACAGGCCAACGCCTGGCCGTCCTTGCCACTCAGCACGTGGAGTTGACCACCCTTGGCGGCGTATGTGGATGCGGGAGCCGACAACCACGCATCAACCCCGTCCAGATCCAGTTTGCAACCCTCGTATTCCGCGAAGCAGGCGCCGATCAGCCGGCGGAGGGCCGCGGCGTCGTCGTCGGTGGCTGAGCGCAATTCGCCTGGCCACCTGGCCTGCGGCCGGTCGGTCACCGGCCCGGTCCGTAGTCAATGGGCCGCGTGTCGTTCGGGCCACCCTCTCCGCCGTCTCTCGGCGGGGCCGGCTGATCCGATGTGGGCGCAGCAGCCGCAGTCGAATGAGCGCCTGCGGGCAGGACGTCGGCCGGGACGGAGAGGAAGCGGAGGTCGATCATCGAATGCAGCAACACCGGCACAAGGAGGGAGCCGGTATCGAGGTATGTTGCAGCCAGGACGGAGCCGAGCAGGCCAGTGGTCAGGATCCCCGCCAATCCTTGATAGGCGTGCGCGATCCCGAAAGCTGCCCCCGCGACTGCCACCACCCCCCACCAGGGCAGAGCGGGGCTCACGGCGGCCAGGACGGCTATCCCGAACCCGCGATAGACGACCTCCTCAGCGATGCCGGCCGTGAGAGCGACCGCACTGAACAGCCGCCGCTCCGAACCCGTGCGTGGAAGCAACGACCCGACCGAGCGCAGAGCCATCGAATCCGCCCCCGCCTCCCGCAACACTCCGGTGCGCAGTGCCCGGACGGAGAGCACCGTGATCAGCACAAGGGCCAGCACCGCGACGACGGTCACCGCACCGACCCGGTCGGGCCAGCGCACGCCCAGTTCCCCCCAACTGATCCCGGGAGCCACGGCGGACACCGCGATAACCAGGACGACCAGCCCCCATTCGAGGATCAGCAGTCGCCGGTACAGCCAGCGCCTGGCGCCCGGCGCCACACCGATCGCCGCCTCGAATCGGCGATGCAGAACCCACCCGACGAATGGTTCCCCCAGCACGAGGTAGGTCGCCACGAGCAGGGCGGCGAGGGAGGCCGCCCCGAATTCGGCCAGCGACTGCGGAAGCCAGCTCACTGGTGCTCCGCCAGCTTCTCCAAGGCGGCTGCAAGGTCTGCCGGATAGGGACTGGTGAATCTCACGGGAGCCCCCGTGGCCGGATGGGCGAAGCCAAGTCGGACCGCATGCAGCCACTGGCGGGACAACCCCAGCCGTGCGGCCAGGGTCGGGTCGGCTCCATACGTCATATCCCCGACACAGGGATGGCGAAGCGCTGCCATGTGCACCCGGATCTGATGGGTGCGGCCCGTTTCCAACGTGATGTCCAGCAGGCTGGCGGCTTGGAATGCCTCGATCGTCGAGTAATGGGTCACCGAAGGGCGCCCGCCGGCCGTGACGGCGAATCTCCAGTCATGAGTCGGGTGTCGGTCGATCGGCGCGTCGACCGTGCCCGTGCTCGGGTCGGGATGGCCCTGCACCAGCGCGTGGTAGCCCTTGTCCACGGTCCGCTCTTTGAACGCGCGCTTGAGCGAGATGTACGCCCGGTCGCTGCGGGCAAGAACCATGATCCCGGTCGTCCCTGCATCGAGGCGATGGACGATGCCCTGCCGTTCCTGGCCCCCGCCGCTGGCCAACTCGTATCCCATCGCTGCCACGCCGTCGGTCACTGTGGGGCCGGTCCATCCAGGGCTGGGATGTGCGGCGACCCCGACCGGCTTGTCCACTACCAGAATGTCGTCGTCGAGATAGCTGACGGCCAGGCCCGGGACGGGCTCTGGCGGCAGGGGCGCCTGGGCGGGTCCGGGCAGGCGCACCTCGAGCCAGGAGTCTGCGGCCAGGCGGTCTCCCTTGCCGCGGACCCGTCCGTCCACGCTCACGGCCCCAGCATCAGCCACCGCAGCCGCCTGGGTGCGCGACAGGCCGAACAGCCGGGTCAACGCTGCATCAACGCGCAGTCCGGCGAGGCCTTCCGGTACCGGGAGGGCGCGCAGCAGGTCGCTCACGACGCCAGTCTGCCGAAGTCTGCTGCTGCGCCGAAATTCGGCGCGCAAGCGTCCCCGGCTCCGGTCGCAACCAGCGGTCGCAGACGGCAGGCGACCCGCAGCGCCGGCCGGGGGAAGCCTGATGGATCCCCGGCGGCTCAGTTGCTACGACCCCCGTCGAAGTCCCGGCCCCGCAGCGCCAGCAGGACTCCGAGAAGCCCGCCGCAGACGATGGCCGAATCCGCCACGTTGAAGATCGGCCACACCTGGCCGGCCGGATCCAAGACGCTGATGAAGTCCACCACCCCACCGCGGAAAACACCCGGCGCTCGGAAGATGCGATCGACCAGATTGCCCATCGCACCACCCACCACCAACCCGAGAGCCAGGGCCCACCCGGTCGATCGCAGCCGGGGCGCCGTGCGCAGGATGATAATGATCACGCCAGCCGCGACGACGGTGAAGACAACCGTCATCCCCTGCGCCAGGCCGAAAGCAGCTCCGGTGTTACGTGCCTCGGTGAGGTAGATCATTCCCCCGAGCAGGCGAAGCGGCGGCTGATCGGACAGTGTGGCAACGACAAGCACCTTGGTGGCCAGGTCCAAGGCGAAGATCGCCGCCCCGACCGTCAGTAGCAGGGCAAGTCTGCGTGGATGTTGGGCCACCTCCGGCTCGAGGTCACCAGTAGGCCCGTCCGCGGACTCGGTTGGCTCTGTGGTCACACCTCAGCTTCGCATCCCGGCCCTGTGGCGGTCAGCGCCGCTCTTCGCGCTGCTTGCAGGTCAGGCACAGTGTGGCGGACGGGAACGCCTGTAGGCGTGCTTTGGCGATGACCTGACCGCAGCTCTCGCAGCGCCCATAACTGCCATCGGCGATGCGGACCAGGGCGTGCTCTATCTGGGTGATGAGGTCCAGGCGGTTGTTTGCCAAGGACATCTCGTGCTCGCGCTCGAAGGTTTTGCTCCCCGCGTCTGCTTGATCGTCGCCCGAGCCGTCACTGACGGTCTGCTGCAGGGCGCTGAGCGTGATCATCGTCTCGTCGTACTCGGTGCGGAGTTCGCTGAGTTCCGCCTCGAGCGTCTTGCCGACCGCTCGAAGCTCTTTGGCCGTCCACCCGGAGCCCGCCGGTGCGGAGGCCGGCCGGGAGGGCTCGGTCGAGGGGGTCGGGGCCTTGACCGTGGTCCTGGAAGCGGTGGGGGTCGTGGCGGTCTTCGTGGCGGTCTTCTTGGCCGGGGTCTTCTTGGCCGGGGTCTTCTTGGCCGGGGCTTTCTTGGCCGG
>JALZIX010000013.1 GCA_030860025.1 Actinomycetota bacterium | reverse complement strand
CCGCAGGTGATGCTTGACCGTATCGACCGCGGCTCGATACGCGTCGCCAGTGCGAGCGCGGCGAGCTCGCGCTGATCCACTGTGGACTGTCCGCACAGAGTCCGCAAGACGTTCGTAAACTGCCAGTAAAGGTCAACGGTTTCAAACCGCAAAACCGCAGGTCGCAGGTGCATTTCGGCATTCCCCAGCGTGTCAAAAGAGCTCGCGGAGCGACCTTTTAATCCGCGGGTTGCGGGTTCGATTCCCGCGGGGCCCACCCTTCCTGACCTGCACTTTTACTGTTTCGTCGTTTCGGTAAATGAGTCCCGTGCCCACACGGTGCCCACACGCGCTTTCCTCTTGTGGGCACCGTGGGCAGCGGTGGCGGCATCCATGCGCTCGGCCAGGGCGCCGAGGTCGTCGTCGAAGAGGGCCGCGTACACGTCTAGCGTTATCGCGGCGGAGGCGTGGCCGAGCATCCGTTGCACTAGTTTCACGTGCGCCCCGCTCGCCACTGCCAGCGACGCCGCCGTATGCCGGAGATCGTGCGGGGTGATGTCGGTGAGGCCGGCTGCTATGACGGCGGGGTCGAAGACCGACCGGCGCCAGTTCCGCAGGCGAAGCACCGTGCCGCGCGGAGTGGTTACGACCAGGGCGTCGGGCGTCTTGCCCTCGCACCGGCGCGCCAGCGGCTCCACGAGTTCGGCGGGCAGCGGCACCGTGCGTTGCTGGTGCGTCTTGGGCGTGCCGTACTCGATCCGGCCGGCGACCTCGGTCGCGGCCTCGGCGACGGTCAGGCGCTTGCGTAGGAAGTCGACGCGGCGCACCCGCAGCCCGGCCATCTCCCCGAAGCGCAGACCGGTGTAGGCGAGCAACCGCACGGTGTCGCCGTCATCGCCCGCTGCGTCGGCGAGCCGCTCGACCTCGTCGCGGGTAAGGAACCGGGGCTCGCCCCGCGTCACACGCGGCAACGGCACCCGATCGGCGGGATTGCGCGGGATCCGCCCGTCGCGCACCGCGAGGCCCAGGAGCAGCGAGAAGACCCGGTGCGTCTGGCGGACAGTCGATGGGGCCGACCCCTGCGACCTGAGTCGCGCCACCCAGGCGGCGACGTCAGCGTGTGCGATGTCGGCTAGCCGGTGCTGCCCCCAGGCCGGAAGGATATGTGTCCGAAGGAGCGAGCCGTACCGGTAGTGCGTGCTGGGCTTGATGCCGGTCTGCGTCTCGAGCCACTGCTTCGCCCAAACGGCGACCGTGACCCGACCTCGCTCCGGCTCCGTCCACGTCTGGGTGACCAGTGCAGAGGTCGCCTCGTCGAGCCACCGCCGTGCATCGACCTTGCGGGCGAAACGCTTCTCGTGCTGCCGGCCACCCCGGCCGCCGACCCTCGCGGTCCCCGGGCAGCTGAACCAGGGCGGTGCGCAGCGCCGCGATGTGACCAGCCACGGTGTCCGACCCGGCGTTGCCGCGTCGCAACGCAATCGCCAACGTCTCCCTGGTCCCCGTGCTGCCGTGGTCAGCGAACACACGCATCGGGTGGAACCCGAGCCCCCGTTGAACGTGGGGGCGGCCTGTTCCTTCTCACTGTGGGCGGTCACCAGGGTCGCGTCGACGTCCAGCGCCAGAGGCCGGCTGGCGTTGCGACCATGGTCCGGGGCGGTGGCCCCGGTCAACCGTCATGCCGCTGCCCGGGCATGAACACGAGCAGTGTCGATCGCACCAGCGCCATCGGAGCATCAGCGCCCAGAGCGGTGATCAGCCGCGACACCGTCTGACTCCTCTCCGAGACGATCATCGCCTCAGAACAGGTGTCCAGAGAAGCGGGTCAGGCTCCAACTGCTCAACCGCCAACGATGGAACACCCGAATCGAACTCGCGAACGCGATCTTCGAGTACATCGAAGGCTTCCACAATCCTCGCCGCCGCCACTCCGCGCTCAGCTGGACCAGCCCCATAGAGTTCGAGAACACCCACCACCGAACAGGCCAGATCGCCTCAGCACCGAGTCCGTGAAACCGGGGGCACATCACACTGTCCGGGAAACCATGGGCAGGTCAGGCGTCCCGGTTCTCGCGATCGCTAATAGGAACTCTTCTCAGTCAGAAATCGGCAAACCCTCGATGGTGGCGGGGTCGGCGACAATGTCCTGGGGGGAAGGACGTCGAGCGCCTCAGCGGCCCGCGGCGTGAGTGACGTCGGCGTGGCTTGGTTGCGCTGTCAGAAGCGACTCGAGTGCGTCGGCGGCTGCTGGTGCGCCGCCGGCGCGGGCGAAGCCGGCGGCGACGCGCTCGGCGCCTGCGCGCATGTTCATGGCTTGGTGGATCGCCGATCGCAGGGCTTGCGGCGTCAACGCGTGGGGGAGGACCTGCGTTCCGGCACCGACGGCGGTGACCCGGCCGGCGACCTCGAACTGATCGCGGCCGAACGGAACGACGCAAACCGGGACGCCCGCCGCCAGAGCCCTTTGCGTGATCCCCATCCCGCCGTGGCAGACGACGCAGGCCGCCCGTTGGATGACCGGCCCGTGCGGGAGCCAGCACTCCAACCGCGCGTTGGCGGGCACGTCGAAGCGGTCGGGATCATGCACGACCGAGCTCGCCACGAGGCGGACGTCGTCCGCGCGGAGTGCGCGCAGCGCGGTCTTGATGAGCGCGTCGTCGCGCTGAAACTCGCTTGACGCCGTGACCAGCACCAGCGGCTCGTCGATCTCCTCTAGCCACTGCGGCGTCTCGGCCGGGGGCTCCCACAGGCCCGGGCCGACGAGCCGGACCGACGGCGGCAGGTCGAGGCCTGCGACCTCGAAGGGCTCGGCCGTGAAGTAGAGATACAGCGGCGCGCGCCAGACCTCCGCACGGTCGGCCAGTGGCGAGAGCCCGAGCCGGCGGCGCGGCGCGTTGAGCGCCTCCATGCCCGGCGGAGCGAACGTGAACGGCACCAGCGTCGCATCGGGCACCCGCGCGTCGTGCTGGAAGAACGGGATCCATTGCGCCCAGGGGATCGTGCCCGCCTCCGCGACGGCCGCGCTGCCGGGCGTCGTAATGTCGACCACCAGCACTTCAGGATCGACCTCCGCGATCGCCCGCTGGAGGTCGGGCACCTCGAGTGCGGCCCGGTCTACGAAGGTGCGAAACACCGCAGCGAGGGACTCCTCCGCAGTGCTCGCGCGCCAGTCGTCGAGTTGGATCTGCTCGATCGCTGGGGCGATCGGCGCGGCGTGCAGACCAAGCGCCTGCAATGCCGCCACTTCGGAGGCCAGCGTGCGCACATGGACGTCGTGGCCGCGGTCGCGGAGCTCCAGGAGCGCCGCTGTGATCGGATACAGGTGACCTCGCGCGGGCGACGTGTACGTCAGGAAACGAGCCATGAGGACTCTCCTTTCAACTTGTCGATCAACTCGATGAGGGTGCGGTTGGTGTCGGCCTGGCTCAGCCCTAGATCACGGCGCAGCAGCTTCCACGTGTAGACGTCGGTGAGCACGACGAGGGTGGCGATGCGGCGCTTGCGGGCTGCACCTGTCAGCCCGTCGATCAGCGGCGCGAAAGTCCGCTCCACCCACGACCAGTGATAGCGGCGCCCGATCTGAACATCCTCGGCCACGACCGGGATCCGGTCCTGCTGCGAGAGCAACCGCAGGCGGTTGGCGCCCCAGCGCTCGTAGTGCGCGACCACGTTCACCACGGCAGCGGCGACATCGCCGACCGGCGCCTCGTCGCGTGCGCGCATCTCCTCGCGGCCGCCGCGCTCCATTGCGGCCAGAAAGAGTGCCTCCTTGGATCCGAAACGACGCAGCACCGTACGCCTCGTCACCTCGGCGTGTTGCGCGATCTCCTCCACAGAGACGTCCTCGTAGGGCCTCGCCGTGAACAACTCGAGCGCCACATCCAGCACCCGCTCGGCGGTTGCGCGCGCAGCATCCGCGCGCGCCACCATGCGGTACGGGCGCAGCGACGTACGCGCATTCTCCTCTTTCATGTCTCTCATAGTGACGCGAAATATTGGCGGCGTCAACCGCCAAGATCTGCCACGCCAGTGAGGACAAGGATGGCCTCGTGCGCCCGCTGGCGGAGCGACTCCGGGAGCAACACGTTGCCGTGTGCTACGACGAGTTCAGCTTGAAAGTGGGCGACAGCCTCCGTCGCTCGATCGACCGTGGACTCAGCCAGTCCAGGTTCGGTGGTAACTGGCCGAGGCCGAGGCCGAGGGGCGCGAGGCCCGCTGGTTCTACTACGGGGCTGTAGAAGCTCTGCACCTGCGACGGATCCTGGGGCCCGTCGCGGACGCAGTCCTGGCAAAGGCGACAGATCTCCTCACCGAGGTCATCCGCCCCAACTTCTAGCGCCACTCGGGTACGGCCTCAAGCAGCTCGCGCCCGCCGCCGGTGCTGTTTGGCGCACCGCAGGTGCCACGGGCGAGGACACGCTTACGTGGATCGGCGATGCACGAACTGGGGACCCGGGCGCCTGGGCCCGACTCGTGGATTACAACCAGGACGACACCCAGGCAACCCGACTCCTCCGGCTCGCCGTGGCTGAGTCAACAACTGGATGGACCCTGTTGACCGAGCAGCCGGCCACGCAACTTCGGTAGATCACGCGGCCGGTGCCACATCTCATTCGTGCTCGGTACCGTCGCGTTTATAAGTTCAACGGGTTTGCCGGAAAAGGAACTGGCGGGCGGGCGGGGTCACCGGTGCCTGAGGGCGCTGCCGGGAGACGCTGCTGAAGGTGCTCGTAGGAAACCGGGACGGTCGCCGGCTGCGACCCGTTCCGGGCTGCCTCGGCCGCGGTGAGGGCCGCAGCCAGGGCGTGCCGGTAGAGGGCTGACCCGGTGCTGACCCTGCAGACACCGGCGGCGCCCAAGGTCGTGAGGTCGGCCTCGGGGTGCCAGAGCACGTTGAGCGGCAGGGCGACTGTGTCGGCCACGGTCGCGATCTGGTCCAGGTCGGTCAGGCCGGGAACGAACATTCCGGATGCGCCTGCTGCGGCATAGGCCGCCAGCCGGCGCGTCGTCTCGGCGAGACGTTGTTCCTCGGGACCGATGTGCAACCAGTAGGTGTCCGTACGGGCGTTGACGAACAGTGTCGGTGCAGCAGCCGCGACCGCGTCAATGATGGCGGCGTGGTCCTCGAGAGGCCGCAAGTGCCCGAGCCGGCCGTCCTCCAGGTTGATCCCGGCGACGCCGAGATCAGCCAGTTCTGCGGCGAGTGCGGCGACCACGCCGGGTGCCTCGGCGTAGCCGCCCTCCAGATCGACGGTCAGCGGCACCGGGAGCCGTTCGACCAGGGCTCGGGCCAGGG
>JALZIX010000001.1 GCA_030860025.1 Actinomycetota bacterium | reverse complement strand
GTGACCAGCGGGCGCATCAGAATGCTCCGTTCAGGATCGGGTTGGTCAGGTCGAGGTAGGCGGCCTCGAGGGTCCGATGCTCGCCGCGCAGCGCATCGGGGGAGCCCTGCGCCACGATCCGGCCGCGCTCGATGACGACGAGCCGGTCGCAGAGCGTCTCGGCCTCGTCCATCGCGTGCGTGACCAGCACGACGGTGACGCCTCGGGCGCGCAGCGCCCGGACCAGCGCCCAGGTGTCGCGGCGAGCGGCGGGGTCGAGTCCGGTGGTGAGTTCGTCGAGTACGACGATCTCCGGCTCGCCCAACAACGCGAGGGCGATGAAGAGGCGTTGTCTCTGTCCGCCGGACAAGGCGCCGAAGGCGGCACCGCGGTGTTCACTCAGCCCCCACTCGTCCAGCAGCCGGTCGGGCTCGGCGTGGTTGCGGTAGGCCGAGGCGAAGATCGCCATCGCCTCGCGGACCTTCATCCGGTTCGGCAGCACGGCGTGCTGTAGCTGTACGCCGACCCGATTGCGTACCTCGTCGGGATCGGAGGCCGGATCAAGTCCCAGGACCCGGACCGTCCCCCCGTCGGGCCGGCGCAGGCCTGCAGCGCACTCGACGGTTGTGGTCTTGCCTGCTCCGTTGGGGCCTAGTACGCCGAAGACCTCGCCGCGCATCACCCGTAGCGAGAGACCGTCGACGGCGACCTTCCGGCCATATGTCTTGCGCAGGTTCGTGATGTCGATGATCGGTTCAGCTGGCATGCAAACAGCGTGCTGCCGGGCGCCGCCGGCCACATCGCGCGATTGCTGGGTCAGGCATCAACCGTTCGATGGATGCCGGCGGGGCTGAGCCCGACCCGTTCAGCTCCGGGTGGCGGCCGACTCAACAGCCTGGACGGAACGCTGCAACACGCAGAACTCGTTGCCCTCGGGATCGGCAAGGACGACCCAGCTGGCGTCGGCTGCCTGCCCTACGTCTACCCGGGTCGCGCCGAGGGAGAGCAACCGATCCACCTCCTGCGCCTGCGTGCTCCCGTCGGCCCGCACATCGAGGTGCAGCCGGTTCTTGACGGTCTTGGTCTCAGGCACCGGCACGACGTCGATGGATGGGCCGGCCGCTCCGGACGGCCCGGCCGAGCCCGGAGGTGCGAGGCTCACACCGCCCCAGTCCGGGTCGGCCCAGGCCTCCCAGCCGAGGGCTGCCGCCCAGAAGTCGGCCACCCGAGCCGGGTCTCGGGCATCGATGGCCACGACTGCGATCCGTACCGACATGGTGTCTCCCGCCTCCGATCAGTTTGGTTCGGTCAGACAGTTTCACCCCTGACTGACAACCTGAGCGCCATTGCCTTCCCGTCACCGAGATCATGAGCGCCCTGACATACCACGGCCAAGATCATGAGCGCTCGGGGCTGAGCTCTCCAGTTGCCCCAGGGCGCTCACGATCATGCAGAGTGGGTGTTGTGCTGATCCGAGACGCCACCGACCAGGATTGGGTGGCCATCTGGCCGTTCCTTCAGCGCATCGTGGCCGCTGGCGAGACGTACAGCTATGACCGTGACCTGACCGAGGGCCAGGCCCGGGAGCTGTGGCTGCTCCATCCACCGGGCCGAACGGTCGCCGCGGTCGAGGCTGACGGAGTCGTGCTGGGCACAGCGAAGATGCACGCGAATCACGGCGGCCCGGCGTCGCACGTGGCCACTGCGAGCTTCATGGTGGATCCCGCGTACGCAGGAAACGGCGTGGGCAGGGCGCTGGGGGAGCACGTACTGGCCTGGGCTCGGTCAGCCGGATACCGGGCGATGCAGTTCAACGCCGTGGTGGAGACGAACACCGGCGCCGTGGGGCTGTGGCGCTCGCTCGGTTTCGAGGTGCTGGCGACCGTCCCCGAGGCGTTCCATCACCCGACCCATGGTTCCGTGGGGCTGCACATCATGCACCGCCATCTATAGCGGCAATCGGTGGGCAAGGGGGGAGTTGAACCCCCACGTCCTTTCGGACACACGGACCTGAACCGTGCGCGTCTGCCATTCCGCCACTTGCCCCAGCGGTCGCCCAGCCTAACAGCGAGCGGAGAATGGACTCGG
>JALZIX010000441.1 GCA_030860025.1 Actinomycetota bacterium | reverse complement strand
CCGGATCTATGTGGGTGGTGAGTTCACCGCGGCCAATGGGCAGACCCGGAACCGGATTGCTGCATATGACACGGCGACCGGTGCGTTGCTGTCCACGTTCCGGCCTTCGGTGTTCGGTCCGGTCCGGGCCCTGGCGGCGACGAACACCACTGTCTATGTAGGGGGAAGTTTCACGGCAATCGGCGGCGGCCTGACGCGGAAGAACTTCGCCGCTTTCAACGCCGCCGACGGTGCGGCGCTGCCCTGGGCGCCAACCACCCAGGAGGGCACCGACAGAGACGGGTCGCTGGCGAAGAGTTCCGCAGTCCAGGGGATGGTCGTGCTGCCGGCGTTGAACAAGGTCATTGCGGTAGGGCGGTTCGCGAGGCTCAACAATGTCGTAGCGGTCGGGATCGGGGCCTTGGATGCGACGACAGGTGCCACCCTCCCGTTCGCGATCAGCACGCTGTTCACCAATCGCGGCGACGACTCGGGAATGCTGAGTGTCAGCACCGACGGAACAAACGTCTATGGCGCCGCCTATGACTACTTTGGGCCGGGTAACTACGAGGGCGTGTGGGCCGCGCGGGTCAGCGATGGCGCCGTGCACTGGCTCGCAGATTGTGCCGGTGACCACTACCAAGCCCATCGGGTTGGCTCGGTGATCTACATGGCCTCGCACGCACACAGTTGCTCGCGCATGCGCGCCTTCCCCGAGGTCAGTCCGCGGGTGCACCATCACGCAACCGCAGTGAGTCTCGCGCCGACGACGACAGTCAACGGCGGCACGTTCGGTGGCCGCCCCGCACCGACGATGCAGGCGTGGGCTCCGGACTTCCAGGTGGGCACGTTCACCGGCCAGAACCAGGGACCCTGGAGCGTCAACGGCAACAGCCAGTACGCCGTGTACGGCGGCGAATTCACCCAAGTGAACGCAACCAGGCAGCAGGGTCTCGTCCGCTTCGCGGTGCCCGCGCTCGCGCCGAACCTCCGGGGCCCAGTCAGCAGCGCCGGCCTGACGCCCACTGTGTCCAATCCGTCGCTGGGCACTGCGAGGGTCACCTGGCAGACCACCTTCGATCAGGACAACGAGAACCTGACATACCGAGTGGTGCGCAACGGCAACACCGCCGCCCCGATCTATGTGACCACCGTGGCGTCAAAGTTCTGGACCCTGTCGAACGTGACGTTCAACGACACCGGGCTGCCCACCGGGACCTACACGTATCAGATCTATGTGGTCGATCCGTTCGGGAACCAGAACTCCGGCGCATCCAGAACGGTGAATGTCACCGGCGTCGGCGGGACACCGAACAATCCACCAACAGCGTCCTTCACCCACACCACGAACGGGTTGACAGCGTCGTTCGACGGCACCGGGTCCACTGACACCGATGGCACCATCACCTCCTACGCGTGGACGTTCGGGGACGGGGCGACCGCGACCGGTGCCACGGCCTCGCGTACGTACGCCGTCGCGGGGACCTACTCGGTCCAGCTCAAGGTGACCGACAACGACGGCGCCACCGGCACATCCACCCGGTCGGTCACAGTGACAACCGCCGGGGGACCGCTCGCCTCCGATACCTTCACCAGAACTGTCGGCGGCGGGCTGGGCAGCGCGGACAGCGGCGGTCCCTGGACCGCATCCCCGGCTGGGGCGTGCTCGGTCAACGGCAGTGCAGCCGTGCTCTCGACAGGCGCCGGGGTCACCGTCAACGCCTCGCTGAACGGGGTTTCCTCGGCCGACACCGCGGTTCAGGTGCAGGTGGCCCAGGACCGGGCCAGTACCGGTGGGGGCACTTACATCTCAGTGGTCGCGCGCAAGATCGGTACGACTGATTACCGCGTTCGGTTGAGGATCCTGAGCACCGGGGTGGTGAATGCGACGTTGTTCCGTTCGGTGAACGGCGTCCTGACCGAGTTGCGGAGGATCGACGTGCCGGGGCTGACCTACACGCCGGGTCAGGTGCTCAACGTGCGCTTCGATGTCAGCGGGTCGGGGACTTCGACGCTGCGCGCCATGATCTGGCCGGCTGGTGGCCCGGAACCCGGTTGGCAGTTGACGGCGACTGACAGCACTGCCTCGTTGCAGGGTGCAGGCGCGGTCGGGATCGCCACCTACGTATCAGGCAGCACCACCAACGGGCCGGTCGGCATCAGCTTCGACAACTTCTGGGCAGGTTCCGCCGGAACGGCACCGCAGCAATAGTCGGAAGCCCCCGGCTGGCTGCGCAGTCTGCGGCGGGTCTAGACACAAGGTGGACCCTCCTTGCACAGAGAGTGATCAGACCAGCGGATAGGCCCTGCACGTTTACCCGATTCATGGCACACTTCGCGGGACCCGTCGCCGTGAGTCACTGTTCTCGCGAGCAGTTGCGTACAGTCACGCTCCGCCGTTTGCATCGACCCGACGTCAAAGGACAACATGACCGTCGCACCTTCTTTCGCACGGATCCTTGTTGCTCTTCTCGCCACACTTGCCCTGGTGGTCGGAGCCTCGAGCCTGGCCACCAGGGCTGCCGCGGATACCGCGCCGGTCAATCCCGCGGATCCGGCCACCCCGCCCACGGTGAGTGCCGACCCATTGCCGACGGTGCAGATCGATGGGGTGGTCTGGGATCAGGTGGTAGTGGGCAACACGGTCTATGCCGGGGGTAGGTTCAGCAACGCCCGCCCGGCCGGCGCCGCACCGGGGACGCAGTTGACGCCGCGAAACAACCTGCTGGCCTATGACCTGACGACGGGGAACCTGCTGACATCGTTCGCTCCGGATCTCAATGCGCAGGTGCTGGCGGTGACCGCGTCTCCGGATGGGACGCGGGTGTATGTGGGCGGGGACTTCACCCTGGCCAATGGGCAGGTTCGTAATCGGATCGCGGCCTACGACACGGCGACCGGTGCCTTGATATTCACATTCCGCTCGTCGGTGTTCGGGCCCGTGCGGGCGCTGACTGCGACGAACACGACGGTCTATGTGGGAGGCACCTTCACCGCGGTCGGTCCCGGTGGTCAGGCGCGCAAGAACCTGGCAGCGTTCGACGCCGCCAGTGGTGCGGTGCTTCCCTGGACGCCGACCACCCAAGAGGGAATCAACCAGAACGGCACGTCGGCCAGGACTTCTGCAGTCCAGGGCATCGTGGTCCTCCCGGCGCTGAACAAGGTGGTCGCCGTTGGCCGGTTCGGCTACCTCAACGGCGTCCGGGCGATCGGGGTGGGGGCGCTGGATGCGACCACGGGTGCGACGCTGCCGTTTGCGACCAGCACCCAGTTCACCAACGACGGTGATTACTCCGCCTTCCTCAGCGTCAGCACCGACGGCACAAATGTCTATGGCACCGCCTACGACTTCTACGACGCCAGCAACTTCGAGGGCACGTTCGCGGCGCGAGCAAGCGACGGGGGGCTGAACTGGGTCGCCGACTGCAAGGGCGACCACTATCAGGCATTCCGGTCCGGTTCGGCGATCTATTCCGCCTCGCACGCCCACAACTGCTCATTGATGCGCGCATTCCCGGAGATCAACCCGCGTCCCCGCCATGCCCACGCCGTGAGCCTGGCGGCCACGACGACCGTGACTGGCGGTTGGCTCGTCGGAAAGCCTGCGCCGACGATGCTGGCATGGGCTCCGGACTTCACGATTGGCACGTTCACGGGGCAGAGCCAGGGGCCGTGGAGTGTGGACGGCAACAGTCAGTACGTGGTGTACGCGGGTGAGTTCACCTACGTCAATGCGACCAGGCAGCAGGGGTTGGTGCGGTTCGCGGTGGCCCGGCTGGCTCCCAACCAGCGTGGGCCCAAGGCGAGTACAGGCTTGACGCCGACGCTGTCCAATCCCGCGGTGGGCACGGCTCGCGTGACGTGGCAGGCCACGTACGACCAGGACAACGAGAACCTGACCTATCGGGTGGTGCGGAACGGGAACACCGCGGCGCCGATCTATGTGACGACGGTGGCCTCGAAGCTGTGGTCGCTGCCAAGTGTCACTTTCGACGACGTGGGGCTACCCACTGGGACCTACACCTATCAAATCTATGTGGTGGATCCGTTCGGCAATCAGAATCTCGGGGCCGCGGCGAATGTCGTCGTCGTCGGCCTTCCAGGGACGGCAAACAGTCCGCCGACGGCCGGCTTCACGCATACGACGAATGCGCTGACCGCGTCTTTCGACGCCACTGGCTCGACGGACACCGACGGCACCATCAACTCCTACGCCTGGACCTTCGGTGACGGAAGCACCGCCTCGGGTGCCACGGCCTCGCGGACCTCACGGACCTATGCCACGCCTGGCACGTACTCGGTGCAGCTGACGGTGACCGACAATGATGGGGCTACCGGGTTCATCACCAAGTCCGTGACGGTCGCCGCGGCGGGGGGGCCGCTGGCCTCGGATGCCTTCAGCCGATCTGTGGCGGGTGGATTGGGCACCGCCGATGCGGGTGGACCGTGGACGGCCTCGCCGGCGGCGGCGTGTTCGGTGAATGGCAGCGCGGCTGTGCTGTCGACCGGGGCCGGAGTCACCGTCAACGCCTCGCTGAACGGGATCTCGGTCGCCGACACCGCCGTGCAGGTAGCCGTGGCCCTGGATCGGGCTACGGCCGGTGCCGGAAACTATGTGTCGGTGGTCGCCCGCAAGGTCGGCGGCAGCGACTATCGGGTGCGGTTGCGAGTGCTGGATACCGGGGTTGTCAACGCCACGTTGTTCCGGTCGGTGAACGGGACATTGACCGAACTGCGCAGGATGGACATCCCCGGTCTGATCTACAGCCCGGGGCTGATGCTCAACGTCCGCTTCGATGTCAGCGGCTCTGGGACCTCGACGCTGCGGGCGAAGGTGTGGGCAGTGGGGGTGGCCGAGCCCGGCTGGCAGTTGACAGCCACCGATGCCACCGCCTCCCTGCAGGGACCCGGCGCGGTCGGTGTCGCGACCTATGTGTCGAGCACCGCCACCAACGGGCCGGTCAGAATCAGCTTCGACAAGTTTTGGGCAGGTGCCGCCGGGACGGCGCCGCCCGCGTAGTCTGCGCCTCCACACGAGGCGAGCACATCGGGGAGGCCGGTGCCGTGCCCGATCCGGCGGCTGAAACGGCGGCGGGCCGGCGCGTTCTCGTGGCTCATCCGAGCGCCGAACTCTATGGCTCGGATCGGGTGATGCTGGAGAGCGTGGAAGCCTTCGTGGGGGCCGGTTGGCGCGTCCTGGTCGCACTGCCGGGCCCCGGTCCCTTGGTGGCCGAGGTCTCCCGCCGCGGCGGTCGGGTCGTGTACTGCGCCAGCCCAGTTCTGCGCAAGAGCGCATTGCGCCCGGCCGGGTTTCTCCGATTGATCGCCGATGCGGCCCGAGGGCTCGGGTCTGGACTGACCTTGCTGCGCCACGCACGTCCGGACGTTGTCTACGTGAGTACGCTCACCATTCCGCTCTGGCTGTTCTTGGCTCGTCTGACGGGTTGCCGCAGTGTGTGCCACGTGCACGAGGCCGAGGGCACTGCATCTCCTCGGATGCGCAGGTTATTGGGCGCACCCTTGTTCGCTGCACACGCGATCGTCGCCAACAGTGAATTCAGCCGGCAGGTCCTTGGCAGCGCATTCGAATCGCTGGGCTCCCGGACCGCGGTGGTCTACAACGGCGTCCCGGGTCCACCGACCGTCTCGGCCCCGCGAAAGCGAATCGTCGGCACCGTACGGCTGGTGTATGTCGGGCGGCTCTCGGAGCGCAAGGGTGTCGACGTTGCCATCAGCTCGGTGGCCGAACTCATCCGCCGGGGGACTGCGGCAGAACTCGACATCGTCGGCTCCGTCTATCCCGGTTACGAGTCGTACGAGGCGAAACTCCTCGAACTGGTCGACCGGCTGGGCCTGGGTGCTCGGGTACGGCTGCGCGGGTTCGAGAATCCGGTGTGGCCCCGGCTTGCCGAAGCAGACATCGCGCTTGTGCCCTCGCGTTGGGACGAGCCCTTCGGTAACACCGCAGTCGAAGCGATCCTCGCCGGACGGCCGCTGATTGTCAGCGACAGCAGCGGACTACGGGAAGCCGTTGCCGGCTTTGAATCGGTGATCCGGGTACCCCCGGATGACGCAAGCTCCGTCGCAGATGCCGTCGAATCGATGCTCAGCCAATGGCCGGTCTACTCTCGCCGCGCACTCGACGACGCTGCGGCTGCGGCGTGCCGCTTCGGTCCGACCCCCTACCGCGCAGCTATCACGTCCATTCTGCTGCGGATCTCCGGCGGCTGATCTCCGGATGATGCAGCTGACATGCCGGTCATGAAGGCAGAGCGGTCCGCGGACAGATCGGCCTCGGGCACCGTGAGCATTGCCGTGCTCGCCTACCGACGGCCGGCCGAGCTCAGCGCGGCGCTGCCGCTCCTCGTGGCTCAACTCGGCACGGTCGATTGGCAGGGTGAAGTGCTGGTCGTCGACAACGATCCCGAGGGCAGCGGACATGCGGTCGTCCGGGCGGTGAACCACCCGGCCGTGCGCTACGTGCACGAGACGGCTCCAGGGATCGCAGCCGCGCGCAACCGGGCCCTGGATGAATGTGCCGATCGCGATGTCCTGGTCTTCATCGACGACGATGAACGTCCATCACCCGGTTGGCTCTGCGCCCTGCTGGACACCTTTCAGACCCTGCACCCGACCGCCGTGGTCGGGCCGGTCATGTCGGAGTTCGCCCACGAGCCGGACCCCTGGATCGTCGCGGGCGGCTTTTTCGGCCGGCGGATCGAGCCGACGGGCACTCCGACGCACGTGGCAGCCACGAATAATCTGCTCATGGACCTCCGGGCCGTACGAGACCTCCAGCTGCGCTTCGACCTTCGCTACGGGCTGATCGGTGGCTCGGACAATTTGTTCACCCGGCAACTTGTGACGCGCGGAGGTCGGTTGGTCTGGTGTGCCGAAGCCGTCGTGATCGACGTCGTACCGGCCGAGCGCCTGACTCGCGCGTGGGTACTCAAACGGACCTTCCGGATGGGCAACGGGACGGCCCTGGTGGAACGTGATCTTGCGTTGTCCCGTCCGGCGTCGGTGGTCGCTGTGCTGCGGTTACTGGCAAGCGGGCTGCTGCGGGTAACCGCCGGTAGTTTCCGGATACTGCTGGGAGTCGTGACTGGGTCGCTGCGGCAACGAGCCTCGGGAGCCCGGAACCTTGCCCGGGGGGCCGGTCTGATCACCGGCGCACTCGGCTTCGCCTACGCCGAGTACGCGCGGCGCGACATAGTGCGGGAGTGAGGATGGGTCAGCGACCGGGACAGCGCGCGTATGGCGTGGGTCTGCGCGTTTATCGGCACTACCGCTGGTTCAGCTCCCCAGAGCGCATGCGGATGCGGGCGACCGTGCGGCGGTGGATTCGTGGCTGTCCCGACCGGGGGCGTGTTCTCGAGGTGGGCGGCGGAACGTCGGCCCTGCGACCCGTGATCGAGCGAGAGGTCCAGGGGGTGCGATATCTCAGCGGCGACATCTCGCCGACCGACAACACCTCAGTTGTCTTGGACGCCCTCGCACTTCCGGTGCGGGACGGCTCGCTCGATGCCGTCCTCGCCCTGGAGGTACTGGAGCACGTGCCGCGGCCCTCGCAGTTGCTTGCCGAGGCCGCGCGGGTCCTCGCTCCAGATGGCATCTTGGTGATCACCACACCGTTCATGTTCGGAGTGCACGATTTCCGGGATTACTTCCGCTATACGCCCCTGGGTTTCTCCTCCTTGCTCGACCCGGCTGGGCTGGAAGTCACGGAGGTGGTTCTCCGGGGCGGCACCTTCGTCTCCGTCGTGGGGCTGCTCCGGGCGTTGATCCGCAACGGGATCCTCGGGGATCCGGAGGACTGGCGCGCTCGGGGAGCGCGCAAGAAGGTCATGTGGGCGCTGGTCACCGTTCTGGAGATGCCATGGGTCCCGTTCATGTGGCTGGCGCTCGGCCTGGACCGAACACTCGACCGGCATTCCAAGAGCCCGCCGGGGTACTTCTTCCTGTGCCGCAAATCGACTCGGGGGGTCGTAGACCACCAGCTTCATGATCCACTACCATCAGTAGCGGCAAGTCGCTGTCTGTGAGCAGATTCTGCTTAATGCATCGAGTTTTGCGACGATGCGTGACCTGCTGGTCGGTTTAGCTGCCCTCGTTGACGCATAAATGTAAAACTCTGGTCTCTTTTCTGTCACAGGCAGTAAATCCTCCCAAACGCCGATTACTGGCTGTACGGTTGCGCGGTCAACCACGTACGGGGGTAGGGGCGAAGTGAGTTCAATTGCGGGGGTCGCGAAGGCTCAACCCAGGCCCCACTCCGTCGGCATACTAGGCGCCGGTTACATAGGCGCGGTGCTGGCTGGGGAGTTCGCTCACCGTGGTGCACACGTCACGGCCGTTGACATCAGCCCTGCTCGGATCGCAGCGATCAACGTAGGACTGTCGCCAGTGCCGGAGCCCGGCCTCGACGAGCTGATCAGCGCCGGCATCAGCACCGGCCGGTTGCGTGCTACCTGCAATACGGCGGAGTTGACCGGGTCGACGACCATCCTGTTGACCGTCGGCACACCGCTCGGACCGGGCGACACCGCCGACCTCTCGCATCTGCGTGCGGCCTGCGAACAGCTGGCCGACGTGATCGCCGATGGAACCCTCGTGCTGGTCAAGTCGACCGTGCCGCCTGGCACGACGGCCAACGTGGTAGCCCCGCTGCTGCGGGCAACGAACAAGAACGTCTATGTCGCGTTCTCACCTGAGCGGCTTGCCGAGGGTACGGCGATAGCCGACATGCGGCGGCTTCCGGTAGTGGTCGGCGGGGTCGATGCAGCTAGTGCCGAACGCGGCGCGGCCTTCTGGACCGACCTTGGCTTCGAGGCCATCGTCGTCGCGGACGCCGGCGCTGCCGAGCTGGTGAAGCTTGCCGACAATGCCTGGATCGACCTGAACATCGCCTTCGCCAACGAGCTGGCGATGTTGTGCGACCGGGTGGGCGCCGACGTCATGGACGTGATCCGTGCGGCCAACACGCTGCCGAAAGGCGGCGGCATGGTCAACATCCTGCTGCCCAGCGTGGGGGTGGGCGGTTACTGCCTCACAAAGGACCCGTGGTTCCTCAACGCACTCGGCAAGGAACTGGACGTCCCGCTCAAGCTGTCGGCGGCCGGCCGCACAGTGAACGAGGCGGCGCCGGAGTACTTGTGGACTCGGACGAAGGACGCGCTCGGCGCAGATCTGGCCGGCGCCCGAGTCGCTGTCTTGGGGATCGCGTTCAAGAACAACACTGGCGATACCCGCTTTTCCCCCGCAATCGCCTACTGCCGTGCCGCGGAGCGCGATGGGGCCAAAGTGGTCTGGTTCGATGACCTGGTCCCCACGCACGACATTCCCGAGGATCTGCTCAGCAACCGTGCGGATTCCTGGGAGGAGGCGGTCCAGGGCGCGGCCGCGATCGCCTGGCTCGCCGTACATGACAGTACGAAAGAGTTGCGCGCCAGTGACTTCCTCGAGTACTCAGCCCCCAATCCCGTCATCGCAGATGGCCGCAGGTTCCTGACTGCGGCCGAGCGAGGTGAGTTCGCCGACGCCGGTATCGGGGTCCTAGGGGTCGGTTGGTGAGCACGGCGCTGGTCACCGGTGGTGCCGGTTTCCTCGGTGCCGCGCTGACCAGGCAACTGCTGGACAGGGGCGAGAAAGTCACGGTTCTCGACGCCGTACCGGCCGATCGTGCGCTGCGCCTGACCGACGTCGTGGACGAGATCGACTACCGGGAAGTCAACCTGCGCGACCTGGACGCACTCAGGGCTGTTCTGACTGGCTCGTGGGACCAGATCTATCACCTGGCTGCCGTTGTCGGGGTCGACCGCTACATGACTGACCCACTCGCCCTGCTGGACGTCAATGTCCTCGCCAGCCGGGAGATCATCCGCGCTGCCGCCGAACAGGGCAGCCGACTGTTCTTTGCCAGCACCAGTGAGATCTACGGCCGCAATCCCGCGCTGCCCTGGCGGGAGGACGATGACCGTGTGCTGGGACCGCCGAGTGTCAGTCGATGGAGCTATTCCAGCAGCAAGGCGTTGGTGGAGCACATGCTCTTCGCGCAGCGGTTGAGCTCGGGGCTGCCCTTCGTCACGGGTCGCTTCTTCAATGTCTACGGACCTGGTCAGGAGCCGCGCTTCCTCATCAGCCGGACCCTGCACCGGGCCTTGAACGGTCATCCCGCGTTGCGCTATGACGGTGGTGGGCAGACCCGCTGTTTCACCTACCTTGGGGATGCTGTCGCCGGAGTGCTTGCAGCAGTCGATTCGCCGGCCGCCGAAGGACGAGTGTTCAACATCGGCTCCGCTTTCGAGCACTCCGCTGGTGAGGTCGTCCAAACGGTCGTAGATCATGTGCCGGGTACCGAGATTGCGGACGTGCGGACCGGGGACATGTACGGCAGCAATTACGAAGACATCGAACGCCGAGTCCCTGACTGCAGGGCGGCCCTCGAGACGTTCGGCTGGGAGGCCACGACGACGCTGGCTGCCGGTGTCGAAGAGAGTGTGGCGTGGGCGCAGGCCAACCCATGGTGGATAGCACTGCCGCTGGTGACCACTGGCAGGGCCTGATCGAAGATCCCGGCGATCAATTCGTACCTGCCCGAGACTCAGCCCGTCCGACGGCGGCGAGGTATGCCGCCCTGTGCAGGGCGGCGACCCGCGGCCAGTTCCGCGCCTCCAGATTTGGGCGGCCGCGTCGTTCATCGACCCGAGCCCGCCTCAGTCCGTTCAGTAGGATCTGCGCGGTCAACTCACCGCGGTAGGTGATCAGCCAGCTGCGGCCGACCTCCTCGGCCAGGTCTATGGTGGCTGGCGTCTCGGGTACCAGCACCGGTCGGTCCAGGGACAAGGCGAGGAGCACCGCACCCGAATTGTGCATCTGGGCATAGGGAAGCACGACCATCTCGGCCTCGCTGATATGGCGCGCCAGAGCATCGTCCTCGACGTATCGCAACTCCACGACTATCCGCGGATCGTCTCGGCTGGCCGACTCGACGGCCTGACGCAGGTCCGCAGAGTTCGGCTGACCGACTATGCGTAGCGTCGCCGAGGGTTCGCTGAGATTGCGAAAGGCGTCGATCAATTGCAGGACGCCCTTGTATCGACGTACCAGGCCGAAGTACAGCAAGCGTCCTGGCAGCTGCTCGCCGAGTGCTGCGTCGGCGTAATGGTCCCGGTAGTGGCCGATCGGGATGACTACCGAAGGTCTCCCCGCCGGCAGCTCGGTGCTGTCGTTTAGTCCGATCCAGAGGGCCGTCTGGCGGGCGCACCAGCCCAACAACCATCGTTCGAGCGTGCCACCCGGCTCATGCGGGGTGGGATTGTGCACGGTGCGAACGATGGCGATCCGAGATGCTGCGATCCGCAGCATGAGAATCACGAACAGCGCCTGATGGGCAGTGCTGCGCACGAGGTTCGCGCGGCGGAACAGCAGCTCCGGCCAATGCAGGTGCACAACGTCGTATCGACTGAACAATGCAGCGCGCCACGACCAGCCAAGCGAAAAGACGTCCTCGGGCAGGTTCCCGACCAGCTGAGTCAGATACGGGTTCGTCTGCGGTGCGCTGCTCGGAAAGGACTGCAGGACGGTGATCATCTCATTGCGCTCGCCGCGTCGCGCGCGGCTGGTCGGCCGACGAGCCAGCATCCTCTCGCGGCCAGAGCAGCACTCCAATGGCCAGGGCGAGGCTGGGCAGGCTGGAATAGATCGGTTGAAACGCGAGATTCCACATGCTCGCGACGACGAGGAATATCGCCAACGGGCTGGCCTGTCTTCGGGTCAGCAATCCGGAGAATCCAGCAAGCAGAACGATGGCGACGGTGGCGGCCAGGATCAGACCGAGAACCCCGAAGTTCGACCAGAAATCCGCTGTCATCGAGTGCAACTTGAACTGGCCGCCGAAGAGGTACTCCACATAGTTGGACTGGAAGACCACGTTGACGGTGGCGAAACCCTCCTTGCCAGCCAGGATGTCGGCGGCGTTGGGCACCACGCCGACGCCGAAACCGGCCGGATCCCGCTGCATGAGTACCCAGGTGATCGTCCATTCGGGGCGGCCGCCCGCGATGAGCGAGCCGCTGTTGCGGATCTGCTCCACAGAGCGCGCCTGGATTTCATCCCCCAGGTAACCCCCCACGATGGCGTACGTCGCGCCGGCATAGCTGCCCACCGCCAGGGCCGCCAGGAACAGCAGAGATACCAGTCTCGATGTCGGCTTCGCCGTGTCCATGCGGGGACGGGCCTGCCACACGAGCAACCCCGCCGTCACCGCGCAGAAGGCGAACCAACTGCGGAAGTCGAGTAGCACGCTGACCAACCCGAGGCCCGAGAGGGCAGCCACGGACACGCTCGTCCGGCGTTGGGCAGTGACGAGTGCCAACACGATGAAGGTCACTCCGAAGGCCAGTTGGAACTTCCAAGCGTTCGGCGTTCCGGGCAGTTGGATGATTCCGGTGAGCAGCCATCCGGCGCCGTAGGCCAACGCGATCCGCCAGATGGGCATGAACGTGCGGGCCCAAAGGATGAGACCGACGGTCCCCAAGGCCCCCAGAAAGCGCAGGGACGTGTCTGTCGCGATTGCGGCGTCGATGACGTGGTCAACCGAGGATCTGTCGGCGAGGAGGAATCCGGCGATCAGTGCTGCACCGCCCAAACCCAGGATCAGCCTCGCGAAGTGATAGCGCGCAACGGCGCCGAACCAGACGGGCAGCAGCGCAAAGCTGGCGAGGAATGCAGTATTCGTGCCGAGCGGCAGCGCGTAGGCCATGCCCGCTAGGAAGAGCGCGGTCAGAGCCGTGAGCATTGTCGATCGCGGAACAATCGGGGGCGCATCACTTGGGCGGGCGATGTCGGCCGGGAGCGCAGCCGGCGCGGGATCGGAAAGCCGACGCACTAGCGCGCGAAGGCCGACGACCGGCGCGGCGGACTTGTCGGCCAGGACCACCCCGACGAGCACCGATCCGTCGGAGCCGCCCCACGAGAGCAGTGCTTGCAGGGCTCGTCGGCGAGTCTTCCCCGGCTCCACGACGGCCAGGGCAACGCCGCCCGGATGGGCGGCTGGTGCAGTCGCTCGTCCAGGCGGGGCGATGCCCCCCACGACGATCATGTCCGGGTAACCGACACCCGAACGGGTCGGAGCCGGGCTCTGCTCCAGGACTGCGACATCGCGGCCGGCATCAGTCATGACGTCGGCCAGGCCCGCGGCCAAGGCTGTGGTCACCGGTCGAGGCGCAGGCGCGCGCACCGAGACTGAACGGACTGACTGATCCTGGGCCATCGAGTCAAGCGCCAAGCTCAGGCGGCGAAGGTCTTCCGACTGCCGTCCCGGTTGATCGGCCACGTCGCGGGGTCGCCGCAACCGCGCCAACCGGCTGAGAAAGCCAGTTGCCCTCCGGTGGACCTGCCACACCGGCAGATCGGTGAGGATTCCGACATCGCGCATGCTTCTGATCCGGGCGCCAACCGACTCCCGCTGAAGTGCCACGAGAACGCCCAGAGCCAGGCCTATCAGGGCCCCAACAAGGACGCTGCGCTTGAGATCGGGGGCGGACGGCGCCGTCGGCTCGGTGGCCGGTTCGATCGTGGTCGCCCGCAGTACATCCAACGGCCCCGCCTCGCCGGGTGAGAGGTCCGCGATCGCCACCTGAAGCTGCTGGCTGACTGAGCGGGCAATTGAGACCGCCTGTCGAGGGGATGGTGCGGCGGCAGAAATCTGCAGGATGTTCGTGTTCTCGACCACGACGATGGACAGCGTCTCGGCGAGTTCCGTGGTGGACATCGCAAGGTCGCCACGCTCGATCACCGGGCCGAGTACTGCCGCGGACCCGGTCACCGCGATCAAGGATGTGATCGTGCTCTCGACGTACTGGGCGTCCTGGCGAATCTCGCCTGGCTGAGAACCGCCGGGGACGGTGAACAACAGGGACGTCGTCGAGACATAGGTGGGCGGGGTCAAAACGGTCAGGATGCCTGCGCCCAGGATGCCGAGCGTGCCGAGGACGGCAACAGTCAGCCATCGTCTGATCAGGGCGGCGAGGTAGTTCCTCGGCTCCATGGTCGGACTCCTCACCGGACGCCGGGGGCTGCTGAGTCTAACGGTGTGGCGATGATGCAGCCTCCTGTCGACCCGCCGGTCGCGATCGAGCCAGCGAATCGCGGGAGCTCCAGGGGAAGCCCGGGGACTACGCTGTGCAATCGACAAGCCGCCGCCGCGCCGGGGGGCGCAGTCTGATGTCGACGGCAAGGGAGGAAGCCGGTGCAACTACGCCGATTCCTGACCGTCCTCGGGCGCCGATGGTTGACCGTATTGTTCCTCACGATGGTCGGGGCTGCGGTTGCCGCAGGATTTTCCTTCCTCACGGCCCCGGTTTACGCCTCCCACGCCAGCGTCTTTTTCTCGATCCAGTTCGGAACCTCGGCCAGTGAGTTGGTGCAGGGGGCCACCTACACCCAGAACAGCGTTACCTCGTTCGCGACGCTGGCCACCAAACCCATCGTCCTCGATGCCGTGATCGAGGACCTGGGGCTGGAGACCTCGGCGGGTGCCCTGGCCCAACGAGTCGTCGCAATCGCCCCCTTGGACACCGTCCTCGTGGAAATCACGGTCAATGATTTCTCGCCCGAGGATGCGGCGGCGATCGCGGGCGCCATCGCTGACGAGCTGTCAGCAACCGTCGAGCGGCTCTCGCCACGGGACGCCTCAGGAGTCGCCACGGTGCAGGCCGAGATCGTTGCCCCGGCGACGATCGAGCGGTCTCCGGTCTCGCCGAACATCTCACTTAATTTCGCCGCGGGTATCCTCCTCGGCCTGGCCGCCGGTGTGGGATTGGCTTTTGCTCGGGAGACTCTGGATACCCGGGTGCGCGGGGCAGCAGACGTACAAGCCATCACCGAAGCACCCGTACTCGGCGTGATCGGCACATTCCCGGGCGGCACGAGCGCCTTGGTCCTGCAGGACATCCCGAGCAGTGCTCAAGCTGAGGCCTACCGCCACATCCGGACAAATCTGCAGTTCCTCGGAGTCAATGACCAAGCTCGCTCCATCGTGGTCACCTCCGCGCTGCCAGCCGAGGGCAAGTCGACCGTGGCCGCAAACCTGGCCCTGGCGCTGGCCGAGGCATCCACCCGCGTCCTGCTCATCGACGCCGACCTGCGTCGACCGAATATCGCCGACCTCATGAGTCTGGAGGGGGCAGCCGGCCTCACCACCGTGCTGATCGGCCGCGCCGATTTCGAGGATGTCGTACAGGAGTGGGGCGAGGGCAGTCTGCATGTCCTGACGTCAGGGGCGCTTCCGCCCAACCCCAGCGAGTTGCTGGCCTCTCCCACGATGAAGCGACTGCTCATCGAGCTTGACGATCGGTATGACGTGGTCATCATCGACACCTCACCGCTGTTGCCGGTGACTGACGCGGCAATCCTGTCGCGGGTGGCGATCGGGACGATCGTGGTGGCCAACGCTCGCCGGGTACGCCGCGGGCAGCTGGCCGAGGGCCTTGGCTTCCTCGATCAGGTGGATGCCCGGGTGCTAGGAGTCGTGCTCAACGAGGCAGTGAAGGACAGTGAGCGGTACGGCTACACAGCACATGCGATGAAGAGTGACGCCGACATGCCACAACGAATTCATCGCCTGGCCGCTCGGTCCGCCCGCGAATCGAGCGGTCGCGGGGATGCATATCCACCGGGTCCGACGACCGGGCCCGGCTTCGGGACAAGGCCGGGACCGCCGACCCGGGCGGTCCCCGCCGGCCCGCTTGGACTTCCTCGGCTCGGGAGTCACTCGGCTCCTTATGTGCGCACCGGCGCCGAGCGGGCGCAGGTGGGTGACGAGGGACGCGATTCGACAGGAGAGCCCTCGCCGCAGCCGCGGCCTCGGCCGCAGATCCGCCCCGGTCTGTAGCTGCGAGTACTGCGTGCAGGATTTACGTGACGACAAGCTGCCTGGGTTGGCGTCGGCGGACAGCGAGCTGCGACGACCGTGATCCGTGTCCTTCTCGTCTGTACCGGCAATGTCTGCCGCTCCCCGGTGGCTGAGGTGTTGTTGAGAGAGCACTGGGGCGGGGAATGGGATGTCTCGATCTCCAGCGCCGGGACACAGGCCATGGTCGGGGCCCCGATGTACTCGCCGATCCGAAAGGCGCTTCGCGACCGGAATCTTCCAGACGATCGCCTGTTCGTCGCTCGACAGCTCACAGCGGAGATGATCGCGGTCGCCGATCTCGTCCTCGTGATGACCAGAGCGCATCGAGCATCGGTGGTGACCCTCTGCCCGACCGCTGTCCGTCGGACCTTCACGCTGCGCGAGTTCGCCCGTGTGGCCGCACTGGCGGAGCCAGTCCTGACACCTGGTCCGGTGGCCGACCGGTTGGCAGAGCTGGTTCCGATCGCTGCCCGGTCACGTGGCAAGTCCCCCGTCAGCGCAGCCGACGATGCGATTGAGGACCCGTACGGAAAGGGTGTGCCATCGTGCATCGCCGTAGTGGACCGGATCGAGGCGGCAGTGGATGAGATCGTCGCGATCGTGGGGAAGCGGGGCGACTGACGGTGTCCAGGAGGTGCCGCTGACCTCGGCCGGCACCAGCGCTCGTCGGCTACCTGAATTGCCCGGTCACCGCCTACAGTGATCCACGCCCCGATGAGATAGCGGAGAGTGCCCTTGCAGCGGACCGTCGGCTATGCCCCAGGTGCCTACGATCTGTTCCACATAGGGCACCTCAACATCCTCAAGCACGCGCGCGAGCACTGCGACCACCTGATCGCCGGTGTGGTCTCCGACGAGATGCTCGAGTTGAGCAAGGGCGTGCGGCCGTTCGTTCCGCTCGCCGAGCGGCTAGCAATCGTGGCCAGCCTCCGCTACGTCGACGAAGCGGTCGCCGAGGTGGTCCCCGACAAGCTCGATACCTGGCGTGAGATCGGTTTTGACGTCCTCTTCAAAGGTGACGACTGGCGGGGCACCCCGAAGGGGCTCAAGCTCGAGGCGGACTTCGCCGCGGTGGGCGTCGGCATCCAGTACTTCCCGTACACCGTGCATACGTCGAGCACCCAGCTGCGTCGCGCCTTGGCCGCGATCACCGCTGAGCAGTTGGGCCAGTTGGGCTCCTGACGCCGCCGCCGGGTATCCTCGTTCTCGAGCCCGGCGAGGGAGTGCAGGTGCGTGGGTGACCACGGCCAGTCGACTCCGTAATCGACGGCGGTGTCGCTGTGCAGACTTCCGCTCGAGACCACTCGCGGAGCGCCGCAGGCACGCCGATCCGTACCGGAGGAAAACCATGGCCGAAGTTCGTATCAACGCGCAGCCGCGCACGCAGTTCGGCAAGGGCTTTGCCCGGCGGGCACGTAAGGCTGGGCTCGTGCCGGCAGTCCTGTACGGCCATGGCGAAGACGTGCGGCACCTGGCTCTGCCGGCGCGGGAATTCGCCAAGGCGCTCAAGGGCGGCTCCAACACGCTGCTCACTGTCTCGATCGGCGATGAGAGTCACCTGGCGCTGCCGAAGGCGGTCACCCGACATGCAATCCGCCCGGAATTCACCCACGTAGACCTCTTGCTGGTACGCCGCGGCGAGAAGGTCACCGTCGAGGTCCCCGTCCACCTGATCGGCGAGCCCGCCCCGGAGACGCTGGTCAACCAGGAACTCACCACCCTGACCGTGGAGACCGAGGCGACCCACATTCCGCAGGGATTCGACGTGGATATTGCTGGCAAGTTCGTCGGTCAGTCGATCTTCGCCGGTGAGGTCACCCTGCCCGCAGGCACGGCCCTGGTCACGGACCCGGAGAACCTCGTCGTCGGCTTCCTTGCTGCACCAACCGCCGAAGAGCTCGAGGCCGAATTGGAAGAGGCAGAGGCCGAAGTGGGGATCGAGCGCGACGTTTCCGACGAGGACATCCAGGCTGCCGCCGAGGCCGAGGCCGCGGCGGAGGCAGCCGCCGACGGCGACGGGTCCGGCACGTCGGACACCTCTTCCGGCGACTCCGGGAGCTAGCCCACGGCACCCGGAATGGATGTCGCTGTTGTCGTCGGACTGGGCAATCCAGGTCCGGGCTATGCCGGTAACCGGCACAACGTCGGTGCCATGGTCGTCGACCAGATCGCCGCTGATATCGGGGCCAACCTCAAGCGTGGATCCGGCAAGCTGGCCCGCAGCCACAGCGCCGCGATCCGGTGCGGGCAGAGCCGGGTCATCTTGGCCCGACCCAGTACGTACATGAACGTGTCGGGTCAGGCAGTGCGGCCCCTGCTCGACTATTACAACGTCGAGCCTGCCTCGTTGATCGTGATTCATGACGAACTCGACCTGCCGTTCGGAAGTGTCCGGATCAAGCACGGCGGCGGTGACAATGGGCACAACGGTCTGCGCTCGATCACTGGATCGCTGGGTACGCCGGATTACGTACGCGTGCGGATCGGAATCGGCCGTCCAGTTGGACGGCAATCGCCGGCCGACTTCGTCCTGCACGACTACAGCGCCGCCGAGCGGACGGAACTGACCGCGATCCTCGACGAGGCGGCCCGGGCGGTCACGTTGATCGTCGAGGCCGGGGTCGTGGCGGCCCAGAACGAGGTGCACCGCCCCTGACGTGTCCGCAGCGCCGACTAAACTGGCTGTTGCGCCCGTGCCGCGCCGTCACCCCTATGAGAGGAACCAGTGCCGCTTTCTGGGCTGCTCGAGGCTGTCCTAGTCGAGGGGGACGGGCGAACCCTCGCCGAAGCCGCTCGGCGACACGCAGTGAACATCCACACGATCACTGCCGTGAATCCGCTCGTCGTGGCGGCGATCGCGGCCGAGCGCGAACGCGGTGGAGCCGGCCGGCCTGTGCTGGCGGTCACTGCGACTTCCAGGCAGGCCGAGGATCTAGCCGACGGGCTTCGTTGCCTGCTCCGTGACAGCCAGGTCGAGGTGTTCCCCGCCTGGGAGACGCTGCCGCACGAGCGGCTCTCACCGCGGGCAGACACAGTCGGGCGCCGACTCGCCGTCCTTAGACGCTTGGTCCATCCGGCCATCGGCGATCCGCTGCAGGTCATCGTGGCCCCGGCCAGCAGCCTTTTGCAGCCGATGGCTCCGGGTCTGGCCGACCTCGAACCGATCGAGTTGGCCACCGGGCAGACGGTCGAACTAGACAGTGTTGTCCGGCGCCTCGTTGATGCCGCCTACACGCGGGTCGAACTGGTCGAGCAACGCGGGGAGTTCGCCGTACGCGGTGGGTTGCTCGACATATTCCCGCCCACCGAAGAGCACCCGATCC